>CACYDN010000026.1 GCA_902773185.1 uncultured Lachnospiraceae bacterium
GAGCCTCAGGGATGCCCGCTCTGCAATGAGACCGGTTATTCAGGCCGAATCGGTGTATACGAGATGATGCCTGTATCCCGTGAACTTGCGGCAGTCATCGCAAAGGGCGCTACCGCGGACGTAATCGAGAAGCAGGCACTTTCCGAGGGTATGTCCACACTGAAGATGAGTGCGGCGCGGCACGTGCTGAACGGAACCACCTCAATCGAAGAAATGAAGAAGATCGTTTACACAACGGGAGATAATTATTAAAAATAACATGCTGTTTCAGTATGTTGTTATATAGATGTTTTATCAATGAAGTAATGAAACCAAGTCTAAATAAAGAAATGGGGGAGAAGAACACATGGTAGATATGGACGAACTGCTCAGCCTGGCGGTTGACGAGAACGCATCCGATATTCATCTGGCTGTAGGTATCCCGCCGAAGTTCCGGATCAACGGTTCCCTGAAAGACGTTGATGTCCCGCCACTTACGGCACAGGACGCTGCGGAAAGTATCGGTATGACAATGAATGACCGGCAGAAGGCCATTCTGAAGGACAGAGGCGAGTGCGACTTTGCTTACTCTGTTCGTGACAAGGGTCGTTTCCGTGTAAATGTATTCATGGACCGCGGAAATATGGCGGCTGCTTATCGAAAGATCGATACGATCATTCCGAGACCCGAGCAGCTGGGTCTGCCGCCTGCGGTAGTTGAGCTGTACAAGAAGAAGAGAGGTCTTGTCCTGGTAACAGGCCCCACGGGTTCCGGTAAATCCACGACGCTGGCGTCTATCATTAACCGGGCGAATGAGAACCGTGATGTTCACATCATCACCCTGGAGGACCCCATCGAGTATATCCACAAACACAAGAAATCCATTGTAAACCAGCGCGAGCTGGGTATGGACACCCTGTCCTTTGACAATGCACTTCGTGCTGCGCTCCGTGAGGATCCGGATATCATCCTCGTCGGCGAGATGCGTGACCCGGAAACCATCCAGATTGCGATCACAGCAGCCGAGACCGGCCACTTGGTATTCTCCACACTGCATACCATCGGTGCCGCCAGTACCATTGACCGTATCATCGACGTATTCCCGCCGCATCAGCAGCAGCAGATCCGTATCCAGCTGGCTATGGTTATCGAGGGCGTTATCTCCCAGCAGCTGCTTCCGACGGCGGATGAAAAAGGCCGTGTGGCCGCGTTTGAGGTCATGCTTGCCAACTCCGCGATCCGCGCGCAGATCCGTGAAGCAAAGACCCACCAGATTGAGTCCACCATCCAGACTTCCAAGAACATCGGAATGGTCACCATGGATGATGCGCTGATCGATCTTTACAGAATGGGTACGATCACTAAGGAGATGGCCCTGATGTACGCTCAGGATCAGATCACAATGAAGAAGAACCTTTTCTAAAATGATTGACATAAACCGGCGAAAAAGAGGAAACCTTCTTTGAAAAACGGTTTTAGAAAAATGAAACAAAATTTGTACGGGATTTTGTGAAATTTGTGTGTCATTCAAGTGACAAAAGGCCGAAAAATGGAGCTGTATTCATAATTTATTCATAAATCGGTTGCATTTTTATGTGAAAAGTTGTATGATTTTATAAATATTATGTAAATATGGGCGGAGGAACAAAATGGCAAAATACAAATATCGGGCCGTCGATTCGAGCGGCAAGGTAAAACAAGGCTCAATTGAAGCCAACAACGAGGATCAGGCGAAGAATCGCCTGCGTTCGGAAGGTCTTTCGGTCACCGAAATCGGTGAAGCAAAGGCCAACAAAGGCAAAAGAGGCGGTAAGGTTAAGGTACGTGACCTCTCCGTTTTCTGTAAGCAGTTTGCTTCCGTTCTCCGTGCTGGTGTGCCGATCATTTCCGCACTGGACATGATGAGCTCCCAGACAGAGAACAAGACCCTGCAGCAGGCAATCCTGGATGCGCAGATGCATGTGCAAAAGGGTGGAACCCTTGCGGACGGCATGAAGCTTTCTCCGAAGGTTTTCCCGCCGATGCTGTACAACATGGTTGCTGCCGGTGAAATGTCCGGTAAGCTGGAGATCTGTTTCGATCGTATGGCAACACAGTTCGAGAAGGACGGACACATCCAGGCCAAAATCAAGGGCGCCATGACTTACCCCATCGTCGTACTCTGCGTCGTTGCTGGTGTCGTTGTCCTGATGATGGTTGCGGTTATCCCCATCTTCTCCCAGATGTTCGAAGAAATGGGTACCAAGCTGCCGAAGGCAACACAGATGCTGGTTAACTTCTCAGACTTCCTGAAGACCAAGTGGTACATATGTATCGCAATTGTTGCGGCCATCATCTTCGGTGTAAAGGCATTTAAGAAAACGCCTACGGGCCAAAAATTCTTTGGTTCAGCGGCTATTAAGATGCCGATCTTCGGTAACCTGACAGTTAAGTCCGCAGCAGCTACATTCTCCAGAACCTTCTCCACACTTCTGGCTTCCGGTATTCCGTTGATCGATGCCGTTGAGCAGACAGCCAACGTTATCAAGAACAAGATTATCCGCGATAAGCTGAAAGAGTGCAAGGGCCAGGTAGCAAAAGGTATTCCGCTTTCCAAGCCCATTAAGGATATGGAGATCTTCCCGCTGATGCTCAGTCAGATGATGCACATCGGTGAGGAAACAGGTAACATTGAAGACATGATGAGTAAGGTGGCAGACTTCTACGAGGAAGAGGTTGAAATCGCAGCAGATGCCCTCTCCGCCATGATGGAACCCCTGATCATCGTTGTACTGGCAGTTGTAGTCGGCGTTATCGTTATCGCAATCTACTCACCTATCCTGAGTATGTACGACGCGGTTGATAACTACTAAAAACTGCTCACGGGGAACAGAGTCCCTGTTCCCGAAAAAAAGTAACCCGTAAACAAGGGTAATTATTGTCGGGCGAGCGACATTAATTATACACACTATTTTTTAAATCTTTATAAAGGAGAGAAAAAGTTATGAAGAAGCAGAACAAAGGTTTTTCACTTGTAGAGCTTATCATCGTAATTGCTATTATGGCTATCCTGGCTGCAGCAATTGCACCGGCTCTGATCCGTTACATTGACAAGTCCAGAAGAGCAGACGACCTGTCCGCAGCTGAGACAATCAATTCCGCTATGAGCTCCGCTCTGGCAAACGAAGATGCTTATGACGAGATTCAGCAGCACATGAACGGTAGTGTTATCGCATCCGCTACAACTGGTAATCCGTTTACTCCTAACGGTATCACTTGCCCCACATTCCTTGAGGAACTTAACTCCAACATCGGTGGCACAGCTCCGAAGCTGAAGTATAAGAAAGACGGCCAGAACGGCTGGGCAGTTGGTGTATCTACTGTAGGAAAGCCGATCGTATGGATCTCTACAAACGGCAACCTTACAGCTTATTCCGTACAGCCGGAAATCGACAAGAAGTATAAGTAAGACTTAGACTTTCGTCAAAATATGGTAAGATGTTCGGCGCCTCTTTTCCCTCCCTCGCCGGAAGAAGGAAAAGGGGCCCGGCATCGGTCCATATCTATTTTCATGTCAGGAACAAAATTCACAGAAAACAGTAAACAAAAGTAAATGGTCAGCGTTTTTTATTTCTTTCTTTGCATGCACATTGCCTGGGCTGTACGACCCGAATGATGGAAATGCGCGTGTAAAGGGAGTATGGTATCACCGTGAGAGTACTGCCTTTAAGGTACGGCCGGTGAGGGTTTACAGCTGACCTCTGTAAATGAAGGCCGGTGCCTTACAAATAAAAAACGTAAATGATTAGCGAGGGAGGCTATAGGATGGCAAATAGTAGCAGAGTCTTATCTATTGATATCACAAACGAGAGCATTACCGTTGTAGAGATCACGCCTTCTGCAAAGAAGCAGACCTACATTCATAAGGTTCTCATCTTTGAAACACCTGAAGATGCATATGATGACGGTGTAATCCGCGACGGCGACAGGATCGCAGGCGCAATCCGTCAGCAGCTGGCATCCGCCGGTATTTCCAACAAGAATGCGATCTTCGTAATGAATTCCACAAAGATCGTAAACAGAGAGGTTACAATTCCTTTTGTTAAGGAGAATAAGGTTGACGCACTCATCAATGCGAATGCGTCCGATTATTTCCCGGTAAGTAACATTGAAGATTATATCATCTCCAATTCCGTACTGGAAAGCTTCACGGATGATAACGGCGCAAAGAGTCTTCGGGTTATGGCTGTTGCAGCACCGGAAGCTATGGTGAGAGGATATTATGATCTTGCAGCAGCAGCCGGTCTCAAGGTTGTCAGCATCGATTACATCGGTAATGCAATGCTTCAGCTGATCAAGACCCAGACGACCGAGCAGTCTACCACAATGGTAATCCAGCTTGGTTCCGAGTCTACCGTCCTGAACGTTGTTCATGGCGATAAACTGCTTCTGCAGAGAACCGTACCTTATGGTACAAACCCGGTTGTGAACGTTGTTATGCAGGAGAAGGGCGTTGACGCTACAACTGCTATGACCATGCTTCAGACAGATCGGATCATCACGGTAGATTTCGATGATAATGAAGCAACCGGCGCGTTCCGTTATCTGATCAACAATATCGGACGTGTTATGGACTACTATGCAGGCAAGAATCCCGATAACCCGATCGATGATGTATTCCTGACCGGTGACGGTGCCCTCATCAAGGGTATTGACGGACTCTTCAAGATTCAGCTGAACGTTTCAACCAGAATCATGGACAGCCTGTACAACGTGAAGTTCGATCCGGGTATCGACCTTAGAGTTTACAGCCCGGTTTATCTCATTTCCCCGATCGGTGCAGCACTTGATCCTATGGGATTCAGCCTTACAACAAAGAAGGCCGGTGCTTCCTCCGGACCGGAAATGAGTCTGGCACCGTTTATCGGTATCTTCGTTGCATGTGCGCTCATCGCAGCCGGCGCTTCCTTCTATTTCTTGAATAAGAAGAGCAAACTGGAAGATGATGTAGATGCGCTGCAGAGAAGGAAGCTGGAACTGGCTTCTATCGAGCAGGTTATTGCGGAACATGATCAGGCAGAGAGAGATCTGAAGGATCTTCTTGAAATGTCCCGTGCAACCTACAATACCAATGAGCAGTGTCTTGAATTTATCAACAACCTGGAAGAAAAGATTCCTTCTAATGTAATTGTACAGTCCTTTACTGCCAGTGCTGCAGGCATTACTATGCCCTGTACAGCAACCAGCTATGATGATGTTGCTGACTTTATCGTTCAGCTGAAGACCATCAGCTGCATCGAGGATGTATATATCGGCGCTGTTTCTCAGTCATTCGACGAAACGGGTAAATCGACTTTCGTATATCAGCTGAACTGCGTATATACGAATCCGATGATCGTAGAGGAAGAAGAAGCACCGACAGACGGCGAAGTACAGTAAGGAAGGAGGAATCAAAACTATGAAGAGAACAGACATTATTGCCCTTTTGGTTGTCCTTTCTATCGGCGTACTGGTATGTACCTATATGTTCGTGATCAAGGACGCAAGAGATGATATCGATAACTTAGATGTACAGAAGACCCAGCTGGAGGCTGAGGTTAGAGACCTGGAAGCAAAAGAAGCAATGCGTGCGCAGTATGAGGAAGAAACCGAGCAATTCCGTGCAGAGTTCCAGGAGGAACTGAAGAATTACCCGGCTGATCTGAATCAGGAAACCACAGTAATGTGGATGAAGGGTGTTGAGCAGAACTGCAACATTCAGAACATGTCCTTCACAATGCCGAGAGATACAGAATACTGGAGACTTGGCAGTACCTATTCTACAGCAAATGATGTACAGGTAAACGGAGCTTCAAACGCTGATGCACAGTACGTTGCAATTACAGATGCATATGCAGTTTCCTATCAGGGTTCCTATGAGAATCTGAAGAATTACCTGAACTATGTTGCTGAATATAAGTACAGAATGAACATTTCATCCATTACGATCAACTACGCAAAGGATGAGAAGAATCCGGAAGGAATGTGCTCCGGCGCTGTAATTCTGAATGCTTATGCTGTATCCGGTCCGGACAGAACACCGGATAAGGTTTCTGTAGATGTAGAAGAGGGTGTTGATAACATCTTCGAAGGTAAGGGTGGCCTTCCGGTAGCTTCTGCTTATGACGCAGATGGCGGCCAGGCAATCGTTGCTAACCACAATATTATCATCCTTCTGAACAACGCAGGTAACGATACCACTTCCGGTATCATTGCAGCAACAGATGAGAATGATACATCCACATTTGTAACATCTTCCGCAAACTCTGTTGAAACAATGGATCTTCACATCTATGCAAAGGATGGAAAGAACTACGTTTCTTATGCAATCGGTGGAAAGTCCTATGAGAAGGAAGTTCTTACCAACGATGTAACTGTATATGTTAGCTCTTCTGCAAGAGTAGATGCAGATGATGTAAATGGTGTTAAGGTTAACGTGAACAATGAAACAGCCCTTAGTGTTTACTTCAAGGTAGTGGGCGATGATACAACCAGCCCGAGATTTGCAATCGGCAACAGGACAGGTACTATCAAACAGTATTAATACACCGGTTTCCGGTTGGCAGTCTGTAAAAGGCGGCCAACCGGAAGCATTGCACTAAGATCGGAGTGAAAAGAATGAAAAGACGCAATAATAAGGGTTTTAGTTTAATAGAGCTGATAATCGCCGTTGCGGTTATGGCGCTTCTTATTACACCTATTATTGTTCAGCTTGCACATACTCTGGAAACCAGCGCACAGGCAAAAGAAAAACAGTACGCAGATGAAAATGCTGAGTACGTTATGGAGTATTTCCGGAAAACGGAAAAAAATGTCCTGGACAAGGGTGGCAGCGTAGATGGTCAGCTGAATATATCGAATGTTTCGGAATGGAAGGTTGAAAATTCTACAGGCGTCGAATGTGATCTTTATGTTGCCGGCAATTCTGCCGTACAGGACACAATCGTCTATGATGTAACAGATTATTCTCTGGACGATGTAAAGCTGGGGAAGAAAAACAATACGTATACGCGTACGGTTTCTTTGGATGATCTGGCCAACAGAGTCATGGCATCTTCCCAGAGTCTTCGGATCAGTTATGATGTTACCAAGGATACCCTTCCGGAAGGCTTTACGCTTCTGAATGACGGTTCCGCTGTACAGTATGATGAGAACGGTCATGTGAATGCTATCGTGTGCAAGCCGTCTACAGGCGATTACGAGGATCCGAACGAGACGAACCTTGGTAACATCCAGGATCTGGATTCTACCAAAATGGCTATTATTGAAGGTAATTCGGCCAGCCTGGATACCCAGTATGAAGCCGATCTTCTGAGTCTTGTTACGGATATTGATACGAAGCTTGGCATTACGAATGCTTCCTCTATCAATGAGGATATTAAGAAGATTACAGATAATTCGTTGATTTACAGGTCATCAGTCATTATTACCTCCGGAATCATTGATCAGGCTACGAATGAACTGAAGGGCTATAATGTGAAGGTTCGTATCGTGTATATCTGCAACGACACGATTCATCAGCAGAGCATTCCTATTAAGAGCTATACCGTGTACGATAAGGATTTTAATACAACCGAAGCTCCGGATGTTTATTTCATTTTTGAACCTTATGTTATGGCAAAATCAACGCCGGATATTGCCAGGTATTCTTCTGTTGAGTTCCTTTTCGTCAGTGCCGACGAGTATACAAATGGGCAGGACGGGAAAGATCCTTCCAAGATTTATCTGATCAAACCGCAGAATACATGGTTTACCACGAATAACGTTTCCATTCCCGGTTCCGGTGCGGATGAAACCTCATTCTGGTATCCGGAAAGCGGCTCAGCAGCACGCGTTAATGTCATGATCAATCAGAACTATAAGGATTCCGCAGATTATCCGCTTAAGATATATACGAACATTTCTGTTGATCCGGTAACGGGTGAATGGAGAGACGGCGGATACATGTTCAATACTACAGATATTGAAACTGGAACCGCGGAATGGTCAATTTACCACAAAGTATTGACTTCCATTAAGAATTTGGGAGATGTTTTCCCGTTCGACAAAACAACAGGTCATTACGCACACGGGGAACGGTATATTTATCCTCTGCGAGAGGATCCTCGATATGCCGGAAGACTTTATTCCATTACTGTAACGCTGAAGGATCCGAAGGGAAGGACGACACACTATAAAGGAACGAAGGGGGCTGACTGATTTGAAAAGAGTATTTCAAAAACTGAAAAATCGGATTCATGATGCCGGCTCCGGACTGATCCTGGTCATTGTGGCCCTTGGGTTTGTTGGAGTTCTGGTAGGTGCTCTGCTTACTGCAGTAGGCTATGTTTACCGGATGAAACTCTATGATTACAATGCGCGTGATAACTTTAATTACATTGAACAGGCAATGGATGAAGTATATGCGGGCATCGGCAGTAAGGTTACCCATTTCATGCAGAAAGCATATGAGGATACCCTGAAGGTCGCTGTGGAATATGATCCGGTACTTAAGACTTATAAGAATATCGGAGATGATGAAGCAAATCAGTATTTCAAAGACAGATTTATGAAATATCTGGTTGAGGGTGCAGCTGATGATCCGGATGATGATTTCCTGAGTGTTACGTACCTTAGTGCAGCAATTCCGGAAATGATCAGCAATGATACAGTTGAGTTTACACCCGATTCCACCTTTGATGTCACTTTCTATAATGTGGCAGGTGATGAGGTAAGCCCGAATACGACGGATCCGCTTGAAAAGATCGTGATCGAGAACGTTCGTCTGACTAGAGAGGCTGAGTATAACCGTTCGACAGCAAACGGAGAATTCACGCAGACTCTTTCTACGGATATCGTCATTGCCCGCCCGGATTTCGATGTAAAATTCACAGGTACGGTTTATGATATAACTGATCTTTTCAGCTATGTCATGATTGCTGATTCCGGTGTTGAGTTTAATGGAAATGAA
>CACYDN010000027.1 GCA_902773185.1 uncultured Lachnospiraceae bacterium
ATCCGCACTGTATGTGGCACCGTGATTTTCGGCTGTTTCGATCAGGCGTTCCGAGAGGGATTTGATGATCTGCGGCTCCAGAAGCGGTTCCCCGCCGAACCATGTTATGACGAGCTTGGGAGCATGGCTGACGGACAGCATGCGGTCCGCAAGTTTAACAACATCATTTTGGGTTTTCTCATCCATGCTTTTACCGCGGTGCTCTTCAAAGCAGTACGGGCAATCGAAATTACAACCGAGTGTCGGGCAGACGGTAAGATGCACGTCGCTCGGAAACCCTGAAAGTGCACGGTTTTTGGCCTCCAGAACCGCAAATTCATCATAATTCACGATCAGTCCCAGCTTTGCAAGATGGCTGATGGCAGGGTGATCCTCCGGCAGCTCGTCCAGAATGTCGAGGAGATAAAGCTCCGCCCTGCCGCAGGTACTTTGCTTCCCGGTAAGAAGATTTACAAATACGGTGTCCGTGGTTTCGGGGACTGCCGCATGGATCAGATACCGGGATTTTCGCCAGCCGGCATCATGCGCTGTACGGGATTCGTTGGTGGTATGTTCTGCAGTAGTATGCTCGGTAGTATGATCTAAAGCATTGTTGTCCATATCGGAATGATCTCCTTAAGTTGAAAGCCAATCGGCCGGTTTCGGCTATGAAAATCCATAGCTACGAAAATCATAACCATCAGAATAAAAATATGCAACCATAATCGTCGGATGACAGGCAGATAATAGGAGAAATGCCCCTATATCATTAAATTTACTTGACATTAAAGGGGAGAATAAAGATAATAGTTGTATAGGCAATTTAGCTTAAAATACCGTTGGATAGGAGGATCAAAAATGGATAAGAAATTATTGGAAGGACTTACAGATTCACAGAAGGCAGCTCTGAAGCAGTGCAAGACAAAAGAGGATCTTATGGCTCTCATCGACAGGGAAGGTTTCGATCTTTCCGACGAGCAGATGGCAGCGGTAAGCGGTGGATGCGGAAAAGAAAACTGCTGCAACCAGGACAGCTAATAATCTATTTTCAAAAGGGAAATGAGCATATGCCGGAAAACGAGAATGAGAATAAACTGGATAGGATCGCAGCAGGTGTAAATGCATGGCATCAGTCCAAGTATAACATCTTTGCTCCTATTCCGGGAACGAATCAGTTTGTCGGAATCAATCTTCTTCATGGCACGTGTGCAACGTATTCTAAGGCGGAACTCTACCTTCTTTCGGAGGTAGAGTTTCTTCATGAAGGGCATCCTGTCATGGAACGGTTTGTAAGGGACGGATTTGCCGTGAATTATGATGAGCTTCAGGCGCTGGACTGCATAGGGAAGCTTTCTACTACCGCACCGAACTCGATATGTATAGGCATAAGCCCGACGATGGGATGTAATTTTGACTGTCCCTACTGCTTTCTGGAACATTGGAACAGCCGTATGACAGAGGAAGTGCAGGATGATGTGATCGGGCTTGCGGAGAGGATGCTGGATGCATCCAATGTGAAGCAGCTCCGCATCAGGTGGTTTGGCGGAGAGCCCCTTCTGGCACCTGATATTATCGAGAGTCTTTCGAAACGTCTGATGAAACTTGCGGAGGAAAGAGGCGCGGAGTACAAAGCCTGGATGTATACCAACGGATATCTCCTGACACAGGAGATTGCCGATATGCTTGGAGAATGTAAGGTGGACCGTCTTGTCATAACTGTTGACGGGCTCGAAAAAACGCATAATGCCACAAGACCTCTTGCAGGCGGCGGACCTACCTTTGAAAGGATCATATCAAATCTCAGGGACCTGAAGCTCCCCTTCCGGGTTGATGTTCGTCAGAATCTGCATGCGGAAAATATAGCCGAATCGGGCGAACTCCGGAAGCTGGTGGAAGATATCGCTGAGGAAAGCGGAAACAGGCTGAATTTCGTACGGATGACTGTCAAATTCAGTAATATCGTTCGTAGTGCCCCTGACGTGAAAAGGCTGACGGATGAGGAATACCTGAAGCTGGATACGGAGCGGATCGCAGAGGATTTCGGACCTTCGACAGGCATCTATTGCGATGCCGGAAACATCTGGTCTGTGGGTGTGAACTCGGAGGGGCGGCTGTTCCGATGCTGGGAAAAACAGGATGATAAGAAGTACAGCTTTGGCTCGGCCAAAACCTGGAATCCGAGAAATCCAATCCGCACCGCAGATCAGCCGGATCTTTTTACGGCATTTATCAATAATGCGGTATCAACGGATAAAAAGGAATGCAGAGAATGCCGCTGGCTTCCGCTCTGTCTCGGAACCTGTCCTTTTTACAGGATGGAAACAGGTGAAAAATGTATCCCCTGGAAGGATAACAGTGACGAATATGTACTTGCCGTATATCGTGTCATGTTAAAAAGAGCGAAAGAAAAAGAGGAGAAGGATGAGCAAGGACTTGAAAGAGGAAATTGTTAAAGAAAAATCATCGGATAAACCTGCGGAAGAAACCGGCGGCGGGAATTCTTCCATAAAAGCAGGCAATCTGTTTTTTAATAAAAAAGCTCTGGAACGTCTGCAGAGCCCCGAGGATCTTGATAAGTATCTTTGTACCACTTCTCCCGGCGTGTGGACGATGATTATTGCCTGCATCCTGCTTTTGTCGGGCTTTCTGGTCTGGTGCTTTTTCGGGTCGGTTGCCGAAAGGGTTGAGCTGAAGGGGGTATGGCTCAACGGAGAGGTGCTGCAAGAAGAGGAATGTGGAATCCTGTTATTTGCGAATTCCGAGGAAGCAAACAGTATCGAAGTGGGCGATCCGGTATATGTTGATGGGGAAAATTATACGGTGACCGAAATATTTGTCGAACCCATAAAAGAGGAAGAAATCACCACCGCGTGGTATATTACAACGCTTACGGCTTCTATCCTGATGAAGAATGACAGACAATATCTCATCTGGGTCCAAACCGGACATACGGATCATTCGCAGGGGAAGATCGGGAAAGCAACGATCGTAATCGATCAGGAATCTCCGTTTCATCGATTATTTAAGTAAAGAGGTTAAGGTATGGGCGGTATAACAAATAAAGTACCGATGATAATGCAGATGGAGGCGGTGGAATGCGGCGTTGCTTCATTATCAATGATCCTGGCTTATTATAAGAAATGGGTACCTCTTGAACAGCTTCGCGAGGACTGCGGTGTGAGTCGTGACGGCTCGCAATCCTCAAATATCCTGAGGGCAGCCAGGGGATACGGCCTTACGGCAAAGGGCAAGGCAATCGGAATAAACGGACTGAAGGAGAAAAAACCTTTTCCGTGCATTATTCATTGGAATTTCTATCATTTTGTGGTACTTACCGGGATAAAGGGTAAGTACGCTTATATTAACGACCCTGCTGTCGGACGGATCAGGGTTCCTCTTGATGTGTTTGAAAAAAGCTATACCGGTATCGCCATGGTCTTTTCTCCGGGGGAGAAATTTGAAAAAGGCGGACACAGACCCAGTTCCTTTCAGTTTGCCATGAAGAGGCTGAATAATGTTGGGAGCGGGCTGCTTGTCGTGCTGCTGTCGGCTATGCTTGCAACAATTGCTTCTGTCTGTTTCATTGCACAGAGCAGAATTTTCATAGATACCCTTCTTCCGAAAGGAAAGACGGAAGCCATTCGTATTCTGGTATTGATCCTGCTGGGGCTCTCCCTGGTATTTATCTTAATGAAGGTAGTGAATGCAATAGAGATGAATAAGCTTCAGGGAAGAATGGCTGTGGTAGAGTCTTCTCGTTTTATGATGCATCTTCTCAGACTGCCCATGGGCTTTTTTTCACAGCGTTCCGTGGGTGATCTTCAGCTCAGACAGAGGGAAAATGAAGCGATAACCGTAACGCTTATGAATAAGATAGCGCCTCTGGCAGTCAATATTCTGATGCTTATCTTTTATCTGGTTGTCATGATCAGCTTCAGCCCGATTCTTGCAGCCATAGGCGTGGCAACGGTTGAAATCAATGCACTGATCTCAAGACATATTTCCAAAAAAAGAATAGATATTACCCGTTCGCTGACCGCTGATAACGGCCTGTTATACTCTGCTACGGTAGGTGGGATAGATATGATAGAAACACTCAAATCTTCCGGTGCGGAGAGTGCTTTTTTTATGAGATGGGCCGGTTATCAGGCATCGGTTGTCGGGAATAAGGTAAAGCTTCGTTCCATAAATGAGACCCTGGGACTGATTCCGGCTGCCATGGTTGAGATTGCAAATGTGATGGTCTTCGGAATCGGTATGCTTTTCATTATCCGGCAGGAATTCACAGCAGGTATGCTGCTTGCATTTACCGGCTTTTTAGCATCGTTTATGGGGCCCGTCAATCAGATCATAGGCCTCAGTCAGACCATTCAGGAAATGCAGGTTCAGATGGACCGTGTTGAGGATGTCATGAAGTATCCCGAAGAGCAGGAAAGTGATGTGGTTTTGACAGGTGAGGAATGGGAAAATATCACAAAACTCAGCGGGAAAATCGAAATGAAGGATATCACCTTCGGCTATTCCAGGTTGGCGGAGCCGCTTATCGAGGGCTTTGATCTGGAGATAAATCCGGGGGAGACAATTGCGCTGGTCGGAGCAAGCGGAAGCGGTAAATCCACCGTAGGGAAACTTATGTCGGGGCTTTACGTCCCGTGGAAGGGAGAAATCCTGTTTGACGGAAAAAAGATCAGCGAACTTCCCGTACAGCAGTTTAAGGGCTCCCTTGCCGTGGTCGATCAGGATATTATGGTTTTTGATGATACGGTAAAGCAAAATATCCGTATGTGGGATTCCTCCATCGAGGATTTTGAAGTGACGCTTGCCTGCAGGGATGCCTGCATCCATGATGAAATATCCGCCCGTAAGGATGGCTACGCCGCAATGATCCAGCCGGGAGGAAAGAATTTTTCCGGCGGACAGTTGCAGAGGATGGAAATCGCGAGGGCGCTTGCCATGGATCCGACGATCCTTATTCTGGATGAGGCTACGAGTGCGCTGGATGCGGAGACAGAGGATAAGGTTATGCAAATGATCCGCAAAAGAGGAATTACCTGTATCGTTGCGGCGCACAGATTAAGCACGATCCGTGACTGTGATAAGATCATTGTGCTTGAGGACGGACATATCGTTGAGCAGGGAACACACCGGAACCTGCTCGGTCTGAAGGGACAGTACTACAGACTGGTTACCTGCGAGTAGGCGCCGGCAATGGGAGTACTTCCCGACGAACCTCAATGGTTACGTGAAATTGAGATAAAACCTTTTGTAAGGATAAGTGATATGGGAATTATTAGCTCACAATTTGATGCAAGAGAAGAGATGGACAGAGTGAATCTCAGAAAAGCCTATGAAACTCTTGCGGAAAGTGTTAGCGGCGTGGAAATCTTCCGGCGTTTGGGCACCGATGACCTTGAGAGGGCCGATGGTGCCATTAGGGCGTGCCTCAGGTATTGCGGCGCCAGTCCGGGAGAAACGCCCGAAGAATATAGTGATCTCATGGAACGCATTAACTATATGTGCGGCCATACGGGAGTCATGCACAGGACTGTCCGTCTGGAAAAAGGCTGGTGCAAGGATGCATTCGGGGCAATGCTCGGTCAGCTGAAGACGGGAGAGGTTGTGGCTTTGCTTCCCAGAGGGAGAAAGGGATATGCATACAGAAAACCCGATACCGGGGAGATCGTTAAGATTAAAAAAAGCACGGAAGAGCTGTTTGAGTCGTCTGCCGAACTGTTTTATCCTACATTTCCCGCAAGGAAGATGGACAGATCCGATCTTTTGAAGTTTATACTGAGAAGGCTTGATTATTCTGATTTTGTTCTTGTGATCGGTTCCTCCGTGGTCACAATGCTCGTGGGCCTACTGCCTGCGTATGCCACATCTCTTGCCTACGGCAGAGTAATACCCTTGGGAATGATGCGCCTGATCCTTCCGGTTCTCGCGCTTCTCCTCGGCGTAGCTGTTTCAACATTGCTTTTAAAAATGAATCAAAATCTGGTGATGAACCGGATCGCCATCAAGCTCAGTAATTATACCGAGGCCGCTTCCTTTGCACGGATCCTTACGCTTCCGACCTCATTCTTCCGGAATTACAGTGCGGGTAATCTTGCCTCGAGACAGGCAAGGATGGTTAATGTGGTTGAGTCGGGCGTTCAGATTGTTTTGGGTGTCGGGCTGAGTTTACTTCTCAGCATCGTATATTTGATTCAGATTGCATATTTTGCACCGTCGCTGGTGGTACCCGCATTTCTTATTGTAGCCGTGCAGTGCCTGGTGATCTTCATGTATTTGAAGCTGGCCCAAAAATACGAAAACCGGACCATGCATGCGGATTCGGCGGTGTCTGGTACGACAACGGGTCTCATCAAGGGCATGCAGAAGATTAGACTGGCGGGTGCAGAGGACCGCGCATTTTCCATATGGGCTAAAAAATATGCGGCGTATGCGGAGGCAATGTATCAGAGACCGCGTTACCTGTATTGTGTGGAAGCCGTGATCGCCGTGATCGGCATGCTGGGTACCGTGCTGATTTATTACAATGCTTTGGGGGGGAAAGTCACCGTAGATAGATTCATGGCATTTAATACCTCCTTCGGACAGATCAATGCCATAATCATCAGTATCACGGCGCTTCTGGGGACCATCGTGAAGATCATCCCTTCCATGGAGCTGGTGGATCCGATCCTCGAGGCAGAGCCGGAGGTGCATGATGAAAGACCTGTGGTAAAGGATATCAGGGGAACGATCACGTTAAATAATGTATCCTTCAGATACAGTCCGGATATGCCCTGGATTCTGAAGGATATCAGTCTCAATATCAAGCAGGGGGAATATGTCGGAATCGTCGGTCATTCCGGCTGTGGGAAAAGTACGCTTATGCGGCTTCTTCTCGGCTTTGAAACGCCGGAATTCGGCAGTATCATGTTTGGGGATTATGATATAAGAGAAATCAATGTGGGGGATCTTCGTTCCAAAGCGTTGGCCGTGGTGCTTCAGGATGCAAAGCTTCTGAAGGGGGATATCTTCCATAATATTATCCTTTCCAAACCGGATGCAACATTGGAGGATGCATGGGAAGCCGCTGAGATAGCCGGCATTGCGGATGATATTCGAAAGATGCCGATGGGGATGAATACGCTCGTCTCGGAAGGCGGCGGAGGAATCTCCGGCGGTCAGAGACAAAGGCTGATCATAGCCAGAGCGGTCTGCACAAAAAGAAAGATTATGCTGATGGATGAAGCAACGAGCGCGCTGGATAATATCACGCAGATGAAGGTGGCGGATTCTTTGGCGAAGCTTCAATGTACACGGATCGTTGTAGCACACCGCCTGTCAACTGTCCGCCATTGTGACAGGATATTGGTTATTGATCAAGGTGAGATTGCAGAGGCCGGAACGTACGAGGAGCTTATTGAAAAGAACGGCGTATTCGCTGAACTGGTCAGACGCCAGAGGCTGGAGGAAGCATAGATGAAATATATTCTGGATCGGGATTACCGCCTGCGGGGATGGACGGATTCTCTGGCAAATGCCGAGCAGCTTTCCACGAGAAAGCTGACGAAGCTGACGCCGCATGAGTGTCTCTTCCTCATGCAGTGTGACGGTATAAGAGACGCGGATACGGAAACTTTTGCGCCGGAAATACAGAAATTCCTTGGACTCGGTATGATACATGAAACAGAGGGGGATGCGCTCCTTCCCGGGCAGGAATATGAAATGTATCCGAATAAGCTCTTCCGGGAGATGTACCTTTCGATTACGGGCGGCTGTGATTTTCGGTGTAAGCATTGCTTTGTTGCCGAAGACAACGCACCGCGCGGCGTAGCGCCGTCGACAGAGGAGCTTCTTTCCCTGATTGGCAGGCTTGATGATTGCGGAATCGCGGATATTTGGGTGGCCGGCGGCGAGCCACTCTTACATAAGGGCTTTATGGAGGTTATCACCGAAATCGCGCGGCGCCGGATGAAGCTGGGCTGTCTGGTTACCAATCTGTATCACATGACGCCGGAAATCGCGGACCGGATTTTGGAACTGGGACATGATCCGCTCATTCACACAAGCTTTGACGGTCTGGGGTATCACGAATGGCTGAGAGGCGTTCCCGGCTCCGAAAAGCGTACGCTGGAAAATATCGGCATGATGAAGAAAAAAGGCTATACGATACAGGCACATTACTGTGTGTGGAAGGATAGTCTGGAGGCAGTCAGACCCACAATTTTAAAGCTGAGGGACGTAGGCGTAGACGGTATCCGCATAACCAGTGTCGAACCGGCTCCCAGATGGGTGGCTTCCTACGGGAATCAGACAATAACGCCGAAGGAATGGCTGGATTATATGCTGGACCTTCTTGACTTTTGGTACAGCGAAAAGATCGACCGCGATATGGGACTGGATATCTGGTGCTTTTGGAACCAGCAGCAGGGAAGCAGAAATGTAAAGATTGTTCCCGATATGTTCAAGTACAGGGACATGCTCCATAAAATCCCCATGTGTTCCGATGCTTATCAGAGACCGTATATAGACTGCGATGGGCGCATTATGCTCTGTATCGGCATGTCGGGCTATACAAAACTGAACGGCATGGAATGGGGAAATGTATATACCGACGATCTGCATGAATTATTAAGAGAAGGCCCCTTTATCGACCTTTGCAGAAAAAATCTGAAGGAGGTAAAGGAGACGCAGGAAAGATGCACCGACTGCAAGTGGAAGGAATACTGCGGCTACGGCTGCCGCATCGAAGCCTGTGCACAAGGAAACGGATTTTTCGGCGTGGACGAAAGGGTATGCGCCTTCTTCCGGGACGGATATTACAGCCGCTTCCTTGAGCTGGCCGATCGGTATGGCATTACACTTGCATAAGTTGTTCCGAACTACGGATGGTTGTTGCGCATTTGTTACATGCATTGTTATAGGATAGGAATAAAGAATTATATACAATGGACGAAATGTCTATACAGGAAAAACGAAACCGAATAGTCAATGCAGCAGCAGGCTAAAAAAGAACCGGACGTAAAGATAAAAGTAAAATAAATTATACTGCCGGTATCAGGACAAAACCGGTGAAATGTGTTAACTTATTTATGGCAGCTAGGTATATTTACTTCTTACAGGTTAATCCGAAGGTCGCGGGTTCGAGTCCCGTCAGCCGCTTGCGGCTGTAGCTCAGTTGGTAGAGCATCGGCAAGAATGTACCAATATCGCCATCTTCTTAATTACACAGCTATTGTCGCTTACTTCGAGGGCTGATTGGTGATCAGCAGGTTCGACTCCTGCATGGAGTGACAAAATATACGTGTAGATACCGGGAGCTAGTCGGATTTACTTCTTGAGGATACATATGATCGATGTGATGAATCCGGCAATATTATTCGGTTACGGAAGTGAGGTAACACAAATGAAAGGAATATTTAAAGACTATCTGTTTAATAAACATATTTTTGTGCGCGAAGGAGACTTGAATGCCGCAGAGAACCGGTTTGAGACACTCTTTGCACTGGCGAATCTCTTTAACATCCGGATTACGGACGGTGAAAAGCTGGTTCACAGCGACATGATCCGATTTGCGGCAGAGCATCTCGGGGAAAATGTACCGGAACCGTTTTACAGAGGATTTCCGGGGAGCGTCAGAAAGCTGTCGAAAGAGCGGCTGCTCTTTGACCAGCTGGTGCATTATACGATTACGTATGGGTTCGGTGATTTCTCCGAAGCAGGCCATTCTCTCTTCGAAGAGAATTTCGAAAGAATGGCATTCAAAGAAAATGCGGACATCAAGGATTTTACAATCCTCTCGGAAGCGGATGCGGCGTCCGCAGTGAAAGCGTTTGCTGCAGATCTTCTGGCAGGTTCCAGACCGCTGAGTGATGAACAGTATGAACTGGTTAAGGCCTGCATCACGGAGCTTATGCTCGTTCCGGAAGAGGTGGCATCGAAAAATACGGCGATCAAACTGCTTCTGGATCTCAGAAGTCCGATGTTTACGGAGTTCATCCGGATGTCGGATGTGATAAAGCTTGTGGATGAACTGAACTTCCGCGAATATGGAAATGAGAACATCAAAAAGCTGAATCTGAAGAACCGGGACCGGAAATTCATTACCTCCGTCATGGACTGGCTTTTCCAAATGGGCAGGGTGGATCTTCGAACCTGCTATGAAAAGAAGAAAATCTGGGCAGGACTTCTGCATCACATTCATTATCAGGCAAAATCGGAGGAGGCCCGGCAGTTTTTGGCCGCTATGCGCGGAGAGGGGAACCTTTCCGTTTATGCGGAATTCGAAAAGGCCATGACGGAAAAGAATGTGAAGATGGCGGTAGATGCGCTGAAGACCGGAAAGGGTTCGGCTGCTGTTCTCCGGAACCTGAACTATCTGATCAGCAGATGCGAGTCTGTCGAGGATATGCAGTACATTCTGGATTGTATGGAAACGTCGAACGTGATCGTTCTGCTCCAGCTTCTGCTCCGGTATGCGCAGTATAAGGCCGGGACGCAGCCCAGAACATTTAAATTTACAAAGTATAACCGGATGCGGGTTCATGCCGAGACCGCGGCGGAACAGAAGAAGAGAAAGTCTGTGATATCGGAAGGACAGGCAAAAATGCTGGCTTCCGGGATTGTCGATAATCTGAAAAGGGTGCTGAAGGGAAGACTGGGTAAGGTGTATATCGACCCGGCGATGAAGAACTATGCACTCCCGATTCAGGAAAACACGGCGCAGAGCGGTTTTGGCATTCTGACGAAGGGCTCCCGCATTCAGATACCGGAGACAAAGAAGCTTCGTGCCTTCACCTATTGGGAGAAGGTCAACGATATTGACCTGTCGGTATTCGGAATCGACGAGAACGGGCATCGGACAGAGTTTTCCTGGCGGACCATGGCGGGAAGACAGTCCTCGGGCATCACCTATTCCGGGGATGAGACGAGCGGCTATAAAGGTGGTTCGGAATACTTCGATATCGATCTGGATGCATTCCGAAAGGAATATCCGAAAATGCGTTATCTGATCTTCTGTGATAATGTGTATTCCGGAATTCCGTTCAACAAATGCTTCTGCAAGGCGGGTTATATGACCAGAGACCTTGCGGACAGCGGAAAGGTTTATGAACCGAAGACGGTGAAGTCTTCTTATCTGATCGACTGTGCGAGCACATTTGCCTATCTGTTCGGCGTGGATCTTCAGACAAATGAATTCATCTGGCTGAATATTGCGAGGGACAGCATGGCGAGAGTGGCCGGAACCACGGAGATGGATTTCCTGATCGACTATTTCCATGTGACTGATGTCGTGAATGTATATTCCTTCTTTGAGATGATGGCAACCGAGGTTGTTTCGGATATCGAGGAGGCTGAGATTGTCGTTACGGATAAATCCGTTACCTGCGCCGAAGAGGTTCAGGTAATCCGCGAATATGACATCGAAAAGATGATCGCCCTGATGAACCGATGAGTTTACGGCGAAGATTTCTGCTGGTTTCATCCTGAAAATCATGATAGAATGATTTTCAGGATGAAACGCGTTTTCGGACAGTCTGCCGGGGAAAATGAGTTCCCGGCGGAAGAAGCGGAACCGGAGGGAAAGCAATGATACGAATTCGGAATAGGGAGTGTAGGATTGCAATTCGCAGACTGATTCTTTTCGTTTGCGTGCTTATGCTTGTGATAGGATGCTTTCCCGCTACCGGGCATGCCGATACGGAGACGGAAGTGGTTCGTGTAGGCTATTACGAGAATGAAATCTTTCAGGAGGGCGCCCGGGAGGGGGAGACCAAGAGTGGTTACTCCTATGAATACTACCGGAAGCTTTCGGAATATACCGGCTGGGAGTACGAGTATGTCTATGGAGATTTCTCGGAGCTTTATCAAATGCTTCTGGACGGCGAAATTGATCTGCTTGCGGGTCTTGCATGGAGAGAAGACCGGGAGTCGTTGATCGGCTATCCGAATGCCGAGATGGGCAATGAATCCTACTATCTGGTCAAACAGAATGACAAAGAGGAGATCACAGCAGACCCGGCTACTTTGAACGGGTGCAGAATCGGCGTTTTGGACAGCGCAATGGTTGATGTCCTGAACCGGTATCTGGAAGAACATCGCGTGAAGGCGGAAGTCGTTACCTATTCCGATTACACACAGCTGTTTGAAGCCTTCGACTCACATGAAATAGATGTTCTTGCGGCGGAAAGTGACGGCGCTTACGGCAGGGAGCATTCGGAAGTACTGACCGTTTTCGGTACATCGGATTATTATCTGTGCGTGAATATAAACCGGCCGGATCTGTTATCGGAACTGAACTCTGCACAGACATTACTGGCTGCGGAAGAACCAAACTATCTGAATACGTTACGCTCCAAATACTATTCTGTCAGTGTGACGGCAAGGGCATTTTCGCAGGCCGAGCGGGAGTGGATGAACGATCATTCCGAGCTCCATGTCGGTTATCTGGAAAACTATCTGCCTTACAGTGATACGGATGACGGGGCGGAAGTGACAGGTATTGTCAAAGATATCATTCCCGCTATTCTGGATGCACTTGGAATGCAGAATATAAAGGTTACATACAGCGGATACCTCAGCTACGATGATATGATCGATGCTGTCAGTTCGGGGGAAATCGATGTGGCTTTCCCGGTTGGCGGCGGACTCTATTATTCGGAAGAAAACGGAATCTATCAGTCAAATCCGGTAGTTTCCTCGCCTGCGGAGCTGGTATATAAGGGCGAATTCAGTGAGAAGACGACAGAGCATTTTGCCCTCAACGAGAACAATCGTATGCAGTATTACTTTGTGCAGACGAATTATCCCGATGCGGAGATTACTTTTTATCCATCGAGTAAAGACTGTCTCAAAGCGGTTCTTGACGGGAAAGCCGGATGTACTACGTTGAACGGCTTAAGGGCCAACGATATTCTGCGTAACAGAAAATACAAAGAGCTGTCACACTATCAGACCAGCTATAACAATGACAGGTGCTTCGGTGTGAAGATCGGTAACGAGGGACTGCTGAAGCTGCTCAACCGCGGTGTCAATGTGCTTGGAGACGGTTATGCCCAGAGCATCTCTTACCGCTATACCGGCGGACTGTATACCTACGGGTTCATGGATGTATTGCTGGATCACGCAGTTTTGGTTGGCGCGATCATTGTGATCATTGCAACGATCATCGTGTTCCTGCTTATCCGTGCCGTACGGCGGAAGAAGAAAGAAGTGGAAGAAAAGGAAAAGGCCAGGCTAAGTCTTGAGGAGAAGAATAAGGAACTTGCCGAGAGCCAGAAGGCCTTGTCCGATGCGCTGATCGCTGCAGAGAATGCCAATCGGGCCAAAACCGCCTTTCTCAACAACATGTCCCATGATATCCGGACGCCGATGAATGCCATTGTGGGCTTTACGGCGCTCGCGGAGTCGAACATTGATCAGAAAGAACAGGTACAGGATTATCTCGGGAAGATTTCGGTATCCGGCCAGCACCTTTTGTCACTGATCAACGATGTACTCGATATGAGCCGTATTGAAAGCGGAAAAATCACCATCGAAGAGGCGGATGTGCATCTGCCGGATGTGATCCGGGATTTGAAGACAATCATTCAGCCGAATATCGATTCCGGGCAGTTGGAGCTCTCCATCGACATGCAGGATGTAAAGCATGAGGATATTATTACCGATAAGCTCCGACTGAACCAGGTGCTGCTGAATATTCTCTCCAACGCCATTAAGTTTACGCCTGCCGGAGGGAAGATCAGCGTATGCGTTACGGAGAAACCGTCGTCCGATGAAAACATCGCAAATTTGGAATTCCGTGTCAAAGATACCGGAATCGGTATGAGCGAGGAATTCCGCAAAACAATATTTGAAGCATTCTCCCGGGAAAAGACCAGCACGGTCAGCGGCATACAGGGGACGGGCCTGGGCATGGCGATTGCGAAGAATATTGTGGATATGATGGGCGGCAAGATCACAGTACATTCCACCGAGGGTAAGGGTAGCGAGTTTATTGTTGCGCTTCCCTGTAAATGCAGCAGCATATCCGCAAAGTCTGTACCGGAAGCGGAGACGGCGCTGCCGTCTATGGCATCGCAGGATCGGAAAGCTGAGGAAAAGGATGAAACGCCGGATTTCTCCGGAAAACGTGTTTTGCTGGCGGAAGACAACAAGCTGAACCAGATTCTTGCGGAGAATATTCTGACGAATGTCGGGTTTGATGTTGAAATAGTCGGTGACGGAACGGAAGCGGTCGAAAAAATGAAATCCATGACCGCGGGTTACTACGATATCATCCTGATGGATATTCAAATGCCGCAGATGGACGGCTATGAGGCAACAAGACAGATCCGAGCGCTGGATGATAAAGAAAAGGCCGGCATCCCCATCGTAGCAGTTACGGCAAATGCTTTTGATGCGGACAGGCAGGTTGCAATGGATGCCGGTATGAGCGGGCATCTGGCAAAACCGTATGATGTTCCGGCAATCATGAAGATGCTGAAGAAACTCCTGGGTTGATTGAAAATTTTTTCTGATTTTTCAGAAATTATGAAAAAAGGCATCGAAAATAGCAAAAAAGCTGTTTTCGGTGCTTTTTTTGTACAAACTATGAACGATTTGTTGCGTTTTTGTTATGCTTTGTCTGGTATAGTATCCCTAAAACACGATAAAAATGTTCATGAAGGGGTGGATATTATGCCGGAAAAGAAAAATGTAACGATTCACAACATGACTGAGATGAGGGATGTTCTCTGGACAAAGAATATGAACATTCAGATCAAGCAGTCTGAAAATGCATATGATAAGCTGGAGGGCTTCCGCCAGTCCCTGCTGGATGAAATGACAGATTTTAACGATCAGCTTATGCAGACCCGGAAGGAAGCTGAGACCAACTTTATCGCGTTGGAGGATCCGTCTGTCCGGGAAATGGAGAAAGAGGATATGGCACTCTCCGAGAATGTGGTATCCGGTCTCCGAGCCTGTATAGATGTTTTGGCGGATACAACCAAAACGCCGGATGAGATGAATGCCGGTCTGGATAATCTCTGGCAGGTTATCTGCGATGCCAGCCGGGAAAAGCATGAAATAAGCGGCGGTTCCTATGCTGAAAACGGAAGGCTCGGCAAAGAAATCGTTGCGGATATGCGAAACTATCTCGAAATCTACAGAAAGCAGTTCATGGAGATGGAGAAGGCACTGGAGGATTCTTACACCAAT
>CACYDN010000028.1 GCA_902773185.1 uncultured Lachnospiraceae bacterium
ATATTAATGCAAAGAGTATATTATCATAAATGAACATATGAATAGACATTCATATGAATAAACAAACAAATAAATTTTCGGAGGAAAAAATAATGAAGAAAACTTATGAAATTGAAGTAGATTGTGCAAACTGTGCAAACAAGATGGAAGAGGCTGCAAAGGGCGTAGCCGGTGTAAAGAATGTGGTTGTGAATTTCATGACCCTGAAGATGATCGTGGATTTCGAAGACGGCGCAGAGCCGAAGGCTGTTATGAAGGAAGTCCTGAAGGAATGCAAGCGTGTGGAAGATGATTGCGAAATCTATCTTTAACGCAGACAGGGTGAAATGAAATGACAAAGAAACAGAGGAAAAATCTGATTCGGATCATCGTATCCGCAGTCCTTCTGGTGGCACTTCATTTTGTGAAGGCTCATGGCGTGCTCCGGTTTGCTCTCTATCTGGTTCCATATCTCATCATCGGATATGACATCATCCTGAAGGCGTTTAAGGGAATCAAAAACCGACAGCCCTTTGATGAGTGCCTTCTCATGGTCATCGCCACCGTCGGTGCCATTGTCTTAGCGCTGATCTGGAGCGGCGATTATGTAGAAGCCGTGGCGGTTATGCTGTTCTATCAGGTCGGTGAATGGTTCCAGAGTGTAGCGGTGGGAAAGAGCCGCCGGAGCATCAGTGATATGATGGACATCCGGCCGGATCATGCGAATGTGGAAACGGAAAACGGCATTGAAGCGGTTGATCCGGATGAAGTGGAAATCGGTACGCTGATCCTGGTGCAGCCGGGGGAGAAGATTCCAATCGACGGAATCATCGAAGAGGGCAGCTCCATGCTGGATACAAGCGCTCTGACCGGTGAGAGTGTTCCGCGAGAGGTTACGGCCGGAGATGAGGTGATCAGCGGTTGTATCAATAAATCTGCGGTGCTCCGGATCCGGACCACAAAAGAGTTTGGGGAATCTACGGTTTCGAAGATTCTGGATTTGGTGGAAAATGCCAGCTCCCGGAAATCCAGATCGGAGGATTTTATCTCACGGTTTGCGCGGGTCTATACGCCGGCTGTGGTTGGTGCGGCACTGCTTCTTATGCTGTGTCCGCCGGTAATCCGAACAGTAATCTTGGGGAAAAATCCTATGTGGCATGTCTGGGTATACCGGGCTCTGACCTTCCTCGTCATCAGCTGCCCCTGCGCACTTGTGATCAGTATCCCCCTCAGCTTTTTCGCCGGTATCGGCGGCGCAAGCCGGGAGGGTGTTCTGGTAAAGGGCTCCAACTATCTGGAACAGCTGTCCGAGACGGAGATTATTGTATTTGATAAAACCGGAACTTTGACAAAGGGAAGCTTTGAGGTGACTTCACTTCACCCGGATGTGATTTCCGAACAGGAGCTTTTGCATCTGGCGGCACATGTGGAACGCTATTCCACGCATCCCATCGCGGTTTCTCTCCGCGCGGCATTTCCGGAGGAACATCAGGATGCCTGCACGGTCGAGAATGTGGAAGAAATCGCAGGCCATGGTGTAAAGGCTCTTGTGAACGGCAGAAAGATCGCAGTCGGGAATGAAAAACTGATGCAGCTCGTGGGGGCATCCTTCCGAGCCTGCGATGAACCGGGTACCATCCTTCACGTGGCGGAGGACGGAAAATATCTGGGCCATATTCATATAGCTGATGTGGAGAAACCCCATGCGAGAGAAGCGGTGAAAGAACTTTCACGTGCGGGTGTGAAACGAATCGTCATGCTGACGGGTGATAACGCGAAAACGGCTGAGCGGGTTGCGGCCGATCTGGGCATTCGAGAGGTAAAGAGCGGTCTTCTTCCTGCCGATAAGGTAAATGAGGTAGAAAAGCTTCTCGGAGAGAAAAAGGGAAAAGCAAGACTGGCTTTCGTGGGCGACGGCATCAACGATGCACCTGTTCTTACCCGGGCGGATATCGGTATTGCCATGGGCGCTATGGGAAGTGATGCGGCCATTGAGGCAGCGGATGTGGTCCTGATGGATGATGATCCGCTGAAGATCGTGAAGGCGGTGAAGATTTCCCGGAAGTGCCTCGGAATCGTGAAACAGAATATATGGTTTGCCATAGGCGTGAAGCTCATCTGCCTGGTTCTCGGTGCTTTGGGAATTGCCAATATGTGGCTGGCCATCTTTGCCGATGTGGGTGTTATGATCCTGGCGGTTCTGAATGCAATCCGGGCGCTCTTTGTTAAAAAACTTTGAATGGAAAAATGAGTCTGAATATGCTACACTGAAAGGGTAGTTAGGCAGACTCATTTTTTTTATATACATTGTGGCATTTTCCACGCGGTTTATATTTTTGGAGGTTTATATGCGACAGTTTCAAATGGCATATGAAGGTCAGGAAAGCTTCAGGAAAAGCCTGAAAAAGATTATTATGTGGCGGCAGAATCTGCCCACATCCGGTGTGCTTTTCCAGATTCTGACCAGTGATGAGGAAACCAAACAGGTTCCGGAGATCACAAAGATCATTGATGAGGAAATCCCCGATGCGGATTATTACGGCTGTACGACAAACGGCAATATTCTGGGGGATGAACTGAACATGGGCAGTGTGGTAACCTGCACGGTCTTCGAATATCCCACAACAAAGTACAGGGTTATCCAATATGAGATGACGGAAGATACGGAAATTGTTTCCACAGCATCGCTTTTGCAGACGGTTCGCGACAATCAGTGGGTCAAGGCAATTGAGCTTGTGGTTACGATCCGCGGCATGTCCATGACCGGTTTTACGGAGCATCTGAGTCTCCTTCCGCAGAATGTGCAGGTATTCGGTGGCGGGGCGATGAGTGAAGCCATGGATGCGAGTCACGCGAAGGTCTTTTCCAAGGGAAAGAAGATTTCCGAGAAAGCCGTTGTTTTTGTGCTTTACGGCGGTGATGACCTGCACATTACGACAACCTTCATTACCGGCTGGAAACCGCTTGGCCGGGAAATGGTGGTAACGAGTGCGGAGGGCAGCATTCTCTATGAGCTGGACAATAAACCGGCTTACGATACCTATTACAGGTACCTGAACATCCAGAACGATGAGCACTTCTTTAATAATACGCTGGAGTTCCCGTTCTTTTTCCAGCATAACGGTATCAATATGCTCCGGGCACCTGTCAGCAGCAATCCGGACGGTTCGATTACCATGACTTCGGATATGGATGAGGGGTGTGTAGCCAGAATGGCGTATGGAGATCCCGGTGTCATCTTAACGGAAATCCGTTCCGAAGCGGAAAAACTTCTCGAATTCCAGCCGGAGGTAGTCCGGATTTATTCCTGTGCTGCCCGGCGGACCTTCTGGGGAGACGAGGTAAATCTGGAGTTCGGACCCTTCCAGTCCATTGCATCCACGTCAGGCTTCTTTACATCAGGCGAGTTTCTGCGGACAGGAGAGTTTGTCAATCAGCATAATGTGACCATGGTGATCGGTGCACTTCGGGAAGGCGATACGGATCCGAATGCGACGAAAACCCTTTCCATGAGCAATAAGCATTTTTCCGGTCAGGTATCCATGATCCGTAGAATGGCGACCTTTGTTCAGGCGGCAACGGAGGAACTTGAGGAAGCCAACCGCCAGCTGGAAATCGCAGCCATTACGGATGGACTCACAAGGCTGTATAACCGGAAGGAAATCTCCCACAGGATCACGGAAACCATTCGTCGGTCGGTCAACGGGGGGCTTCTGGAAAAGGCGGCTTATCCGATTTCTCTCATCATGATCGATATCGATGATTTCAAAAAGGTAAACGATACCTACGGCCACAAAGAGGGTGACCTTGTACTCGTCGGTCTTGCGGATGTGCTGAAACGGATCCTTAAAAAATATGTCTCTGCCGGTTCGGCCGGACGCTGGGGCGGCGAGGAGTTTATGGTTCTCCTGCCGGAGAGGGATGTGAAGCAGGCATCAGAGCTTGCGGAAAAGATGCGGGCAGAGTTCTATAAGCTGGTATTCAGCCGGGCGCCTCACCAGACCATCAGCCTTGGCGTGACTGAGGTGAAGGGGGATGAGGATGTGGATAGAGTCTGCATGAGAGTGGACGGTGCACTCTACGAAGCCAAGCATTCCGGTAAAAACTGTGTAGTCGCAAAGTAAGGTAGGTAAAAAATGTTCAGCTTGATCAGTGATTCATTTTTGGGATCATTTTTACAGGTACTATTGTCCGGCGGTGTTTTCTGTTTTTCCGTATCATTTGCCTTTATCATGTATCTGAATGATATGCTTCCGCGGGACGGCGGAAAGGAATTTGCGGTAGGAGGAGAGGCATCCAGAGGAAAGGCCACCGGTGCCGGAATAATCTTTGTTTCGGTCTTTATTGTGACAACCTTTCTGTTTGTGAAGATATCGGCGGAAACGTCCATCTATATGGGAATCTTCTTCCTGGAGATGCTTTTCGGCTTTCTGGATGACAGTTCAAGGAAGCCGTGGGGAAGACTGAAGAAGGGGCTTCTCGATTTGACCTCGGCGGCCGCCGGTGCAGGAACCTTTCTTTACTTTCACGGAGAGCTTTCCGGATTTCACTGGGGAAACCGCTTCGTCAGCCTGCCAAAACCCATGTATTTCTGTCTGGCGGTCCTGCTCATTCTGGTAGCGATTAACGTGACCAACTGCTCAGACGGTGTGGACGGTCTCGCGGGGAGTCTTTTCCTGATCACAGTCGTACCGATGCTTCTTCTGATTCCGGGACGGACAGAATCGGATTTCTTCAGGAGTATCTGCTTCTTTATGGCTGCGGTTCTGGCGTATCTCTGGTTCAATACCAATCCGAGCTCCGTTCTGATGGGAGATGCGGGTTCGCGGGTTCTCGGCTATGTCATCGCGCTTGCGGCTATGCATTCGGGGCATCCGCTATTGTATATCCCGTTCTCCCTTATGCTGCTTCTGGATGGCGGGGCAAGTCTTTTCAAGATCAGCATGATCCATCTGACAGGCAAGAAGGACTTTATGCATACAATCCGGACGCCGCTGCACGATCATGCAAGGAAGAACAAAGGATGGCCGGCGCAGCAGGTTACCCAGCGTTTTATCATCATGCAGATTGTGATCACAGGCATTACCGTGATCATGTTCAAGATGGCTTGTCCCTGATTGAGAATCACAGAAAAATATAATATTCTACAGTTTTTTGGATTGTATGAAATTGGGGTTTGTGTTAGAATCTATGTTGATATACGGGAGATGCCCGAGGGTAGGGTCTCCGGTAAATAATAATGTATTTGGGGTGGAGCAAAATGGTCATTAAAAATTTACAGGGTACTATTTCCGAATGTATTACCTACGCTGATGAGATCAGCCAGAGCGATATTTATCCCGCGGACGCCAAAATGGCCCTCCGGGACCTTCTTCGCTACGACATGGTGACGTTTCTTGGTTATCTCTATGAGCATGATAATCCCTGCCTGGAGGATCAGATCCAGTTCATTAAAACCAACCTGCACATGAGCCTTTCCGGCGAAAAGTTCGTGCAGTTCGTTAACCAGCAGTGCCGCATTCCGCGGTTCTTCCAGGCAGTGCCGGAATCCATCGACTACTTCATCAAGTATGACCTGATGAACGTGGGTGAGGGTGACAGAACCATTGCCAAATCCAAATTCGTTGTAAAGTGCTTCCAGAAGTTGGGCGAGGGCTTCATTGCATATGACAGATGCAAAGAGGAGACCAAGAACAATCTGGTACAGTACATTGAAATGCTGAATAAGACACTGGAAGAGACCGGTGTTGTGGTACAGCATGAAGAGCAGTCGCTGAAGCTGAGCGGCAAGACCACGGAAACGGGTAAGCCGAAGGTTGCGGAGTTTGTAAATTCCACCGTTCCGGATGAAATCCAGCATTCCGAGTTCGATGCAGCGACCGGTAAATTTACGACAAAGAAAGCCGTAAGCGTTTCCGGTTATAACATCATGAAGAAGCGTGCGGATGATATCTCCGAATTCCAGAACTTCATTCGACAGGATGAGGAAGAGGATGCTGTCTTCAAACGCGGTAAAACACGTGTTGGCGGAAATCGCCGCGGCGATGATTCCGAAGAGCTGGAGAAGGGGCTGGATGACCTGATCCGCGATCTGGACGATCTGATCGGTCTCGGTACCGTTAAGCTGGATGTGAAGCATCTGGTTAACATCATCAAGGTCAGAAAGCTTCGTGAAATGAAGGGTCTTCGCCGAATCGACATGTCCTTCCACCTGGTATTCACGGGTAACCCCGGTACCGGTAAAACGACCATCGCCCGTCTTCTGGCAAAAATCTATAAGCAGCTGGGTGTGGTTAGTAAGGGGCAGTTTATCGAAGTTGACCGTTCCGGTCTGGTAGATCACTTTGCCGGTGGTACCGCTATCAAGACCACAGAAGTCATCAACCGTGCGATCGGCGGTATCCTCTTTATCGATGAGGCGTACGCGCTGACCAATAAGAAGGATGTCGGTGACTACGGTCAGGAAGCGGTAGATACGCTTCTGAAACGTATGGAGGATGACCGTGATGACCTGATCGTAATCGTTGCCGGTTATACCGGCCCCATGCGGCAGTTCATTGAATCGAACCCCGGTCTGAAGTCACGTTTCAACAAGTACATCAGCTTCCCGGATTATACCGCTACCGAGCTGATGGAAGTATTCAAGCTTATGTGTAAGGAAACGGATTACGTTCTGACCGACAGTGCGGCTTATATCGCAGAGACTTATCTCCGCGGTATTGCAGAGGGCAAGAACGAGAACTTCGCCAACGCGCGTCTGGTTCGTAACTACTTCGAGCGCTGCGTAGATCGTCAGGCAACCAGAATCTGTCAGGATGACAATATCGATGAAGACGATCTGGTAACATTTGTTCGGGAGGATATGATCGAAGAGGGTACCGTTAACCTTCTCCAGAGTCCCGACCAGGCATAATTAAACAAATATTTAATCTTTTTGCCTGTCAGAGGTTGACAATTCAGCCTGAGAAAATTATACTGATACAGGTGCAAGTTCACAGAATACCGCACTCCCTGTCCATCAGGAGTGCGGATTCGTGTGTAATCATATTATAAAAAGAAAGAGGTAAAAGAAATGGCAAAGGTTGATCTGACAAAGTACGGCATTACTGGCGCAACAGAGATCGTTTACAATCCGTCTTTTGAATTTCTCTTCGAAGAGGAAATGAAGCCGGAACTGACTGGTTTTGATAAGGGCCAGCTGACTGAACTGGATTCCGTCAATGTTATGACCGGTGTCTACACCGGACGTTCTCCCAAGGATAAGTACATCGTTATGGATGAGAACTCCAAGGATACCGTATGGTGGAACACACCGGATTATCCGAACGACAACCATGAGATGAGCGAGGATACATGGAAGGTTGTGAAGGAGCTGGCTATCAACGAGCTTTGCAATAAGCGTCTCTTCGTTGTAGATGCTTTCTGCGGTGCCAACAAGGATTCCCGTATGGCAGTTCGTTTCATCGTTGAGGTTGCATGGCAGGCTCACTTCATTAAGAACATGTTCATCCAGCCGACAGACGAAGAGCTGGAGACATTTGAACCGAACTTCGTTGTATATAATGCTTCCAAA
>CACYDN010000029.1 GCA_902773185.1 uncultured Lachnospiraceae bacterium
GAACGGCCTGAGTAGTCAACACGCTTACCCAGAAGGTTCCGACGGAAGCGTCCCTGCTTACCCTTTAACATTTCGGAAAGGGACTTGAGGCTACGTCCGCCGGGACCGGTTACCGGACGTCCGTGACGGCCGTTATCGATCAGTGCATCAACAGCCTCCTGCAGCATACGCTTTTCGTTCCGGACAATGATATCCGGCGCAGACATGCCGAGAAGTCTCTTCAAACGGTTATTTCTGTTAATGATCCTGCGGTACAGGTCATTCAGGTCGGAGGTGGCAAAACGGCCGCCGTCCAGCTGTACCATAGGACGAAGATCCGGGGGGATAACGGGGATCACATCCATGACCATCCATTCGGGCTTGTTGCCGGAATTCCGGAAAGCCTCTACCACACCCAGTTTCTTAATGATCTTAGCTTTTTTCTGGTCGGAAGCATCCTCCAGCTCAGCACGGAGCGTGGTTGCCTCCTCTTCCAGATTTACCTGCTGCAAAAGCTCCTTGATGGCCTCTGCACCCATGCCTACGCGGAAGGCGCTGCTGCCATACTGGTTCACCTTTGCCTCATATTCCTGCTCGGAAAGGATATCCTTTACCTTCATATCCGTCTCACCCGGATCCAGAACGATGAATGCCGCAAAGTACAGCACTCTTTCCAGTTCACGGGGTGTCAGGTCGAGAAGAAGGCCCATGCAGCTGGGAATTCCCTTGAAATACCAGATATGAGAAACCGGAGCGCCAAGCTCGATATGACCCATTCTCTCACGGCGGACGATGGATTTGGTAACCTCAACGCCGCAGCGATCGCAGATGGTGCCCTTAAAACGTTGCTTCTTATACTTGCCGCAGTGGCATTCCCAGTCTTTGGTGGGACCAAAGATCTTCTCGCAGAAAAGACCGTCTCTTTCCGGCTTCCAGGTTCTGTAATTGATCGTTTCCGGCTTTTTTACCTCACCGTAGGACCAGCTTCTGATCCGTTCGGGAGATGCAAGACCGATCTGGATCGCGTCAAAATTGATGTGCTGTTCCTGCTCTGTATCTGCAAATCTTGACATAAATGTATTTGCCTCCCGATTTAATAGTTGTCATCCATATAAGGATCGTCACCGTAGTCATCCCGGTCATCGTGGCTTGCATAGAAGTCCGCATCGCTGTCATCCACATATTCACCGGTCTCATCCGTAAGGCCGAAGCCGTCCTCTGCCGTGAAGTCGTTCACATACTGAGATGTATCCACAAGGTCACGGTTTCTGCGGTTCTCTTCGCCGGTCTCACTGAGTTCAACCTCTTCACCGTCATCCCGAAGTACCCGGACATCCAGTGCCAGAGACTTGAATTCCTGAAGCAGTACCTTGAAGGATTCGGGAATACCCGGTTCCGGAATATTCTCGCCCTTGGAAATGGCCTCGTAGGTCTTCACACGTCCGGTCACATCATCGGACTTCAGGGTCAGGATCTCCTGCAGGGTGTAGGATGCACCATAAGCCTCCAGTGCCCAAACCTCCATCTCACCGAAACGCTGGCCACCGAACTGGGCTTTACCACCCAGAGGCTGCTGCGTAACTAAGGAGTACGGACCTGTGGAACGTGCATGGATCTTGTCATCAACAAGGTGGTGCAGCTTCAGGTAATGCATGAAGCCGATGGAAACAGGTGCCGGAATCGCCTCGCCGGTACGTCCGTCGCGAAGCTGTACCTTACCGCTCTTGTCGATGGGCACGCCCTTCCACTCTTCTCTGTGATCCCTGTGCTCATAGAGATAATCCATGATGCCGGGATCCACACTGTCTTCATATTTTTCTTTAAAGGTTTCCCAATCGGAGTTGGCGTAATCATTTGCCATTTCCAGGGCACCTGTAATATCGCTCTCTCTTGCACCGTCAAAGATCGGTGTGGAGATCTTATATCCGAGAACCGCCGATGCCAGACCCAGATGAAGCTCGAGGACCTGACCGATATTCATACGGGAAGGAACGCCGAGAGGGTTCAGCACGATATCCAGCGGGCGTCCGTTGGGCAGGAAGGGCATATCCTCTACCGGAAGTACACGGGAAACGACACCCTTGTTACCATGACGGCCGGCCATCTTATCGCCGACGGAAATCTTTCTCTTCTGTGCTACATATACACGTACGGACTTATTGACACCGGGCGGCAGCTCATCGCCGTTCTCCCGGGTAAAGATCTTAATGTCCATAACAACACCGTAGGAGCCGTGCGGCACGCGGAGGGAGGTATCTCTTACCTCTCTGGCCTTCTCACCGAAGATGGCACGCAGGAGGCGCTCCTCAGCCGTCAGCTCGGTCTCGCCCTTCGGGGTAACCTTGCCGACCAGGATATCACCGGCACGAACTTCCGCA
>CACYDN010000030.1 GCA_902773185.1 uncultured Lachnospiraceae bacterium
GTCAGGTGGAGCAGCACAAGGCTGTTCTTATTCAATTGGCTGATATGACCAATAACTTCAATCAGGAGTTCGAGAACTTTTCGAAGTTTGCTCCTAATTTTATGGCAGTTGCGACAGAGGCTCTTGGAAGTAAAAAGGCATATAATGATATCACAAAGACATGGGCCAGAATGAATTCTATTGCGGGAATGATAAATGATGCATATAAGCCGGTTAGTGGACGAATAGAGAAGAGGGCAGCAGAAAACAGCGCTAAAGACCATGCTTTTCTTAGGAAACTGCTTGGCGATCTGCAGGGAATGTTCAGAGGAAAAACAGTTGGTCAGTATATGGAAGAGATGAACAAAGCTCCATTCTATAGACTTACCGGAACTACGATGCATAGAATGGTTCCTGTAATCAGTCCTTCGATAAATGCAAATTCTTCGATAGAATACATGGAAGGAAAAAGCGTAGAAAAGTTTGAAAATGTTTACAGACCGCAAAGAATGGCCCTGGATCAGATGCTGATAAATGACTTTAACGATACTGTCAAACTGGGCGCGAGCAATATGATGAACTATATTGGAATTACGGCAAAAGATGGTATAGTTCTTCCTAATCTGGAGCATGTTTTTGAAGAAGGTATAACATCACAGGAAAGCTATAACAGAATGAAGAATTCTGAGGCTGGGCAGAAGGTTCAGGAGATAACAAACTCCGCATTCGACAAGTTTACAACGCTTATTCTTGGAAAGGATGAGATGCTTGAATTCCTGAATAAGACGGATCTGGATACCATTAAGATTGATGGAAAAACTCCGGAGGAATTATATGGCGAGAAGTATGCTTTTATTGAGGATGAGGCTGACCGAAATCTTATGATAAAAGCTGAGGTTGTAAATGAGATTACAAGGGGTGGTAAAGAGGTTTCTGTAGAAAACTATGCTTTAAGTGGCGATGGTAAGCTCGAAAGAGTTGAGGATAACAGGATAACTTATTCTAAGGTGCAGCTGGATGATATGACGGCATATGTCATGGAATTAAATGATCTGCATGAAAACTTTATAAAGGTAAGAGACCTGTTCAAGAAATATCAGGATGATCCAAAGGCGAACTTTGAAAGAGGAGCCAAAGCTGAAGGAAGTGATCTATACCAGAATATGGTAAAGGCACTGAATGCTTGTATTACAAAAACCGATGTAAAGTCTAATCAGAATGCAACTGTAGATGATATACAGAAGGCTATGCTTGAGTATCAGAAAGCAGCAGATATCTACTACAATGCAAGAAAGGGAAGGATCATAGGACCTATCACCGGAAAGGGTCAGATAAGACTTGGACTGGCTGATGATGCGAAGAAGTTTATCAATCAGAGATGTGATAAACTGAATATCCTCTCAAGAAGCTTCTATACACCAAAGGCTGAAGGGAAAAATCCTTCTCCGAGTATTGGAACAATATATAAAGGAATAGAGTTTAAGTCGGAGCTGCAGGGAAATGTAGTTAAACCGGAAACCTTCAGAGCTAATCCTCTTGTAAAGGGTGAATACGAGAGAAAGCTTGATGCGGCTCAGGCAGAGATGGAAGAGCGTAACAAGGACCTTGAGAATAATGCAGTCTATAAGGCTGTAATGAAGGGCAATTATAAGTATCCTCTTGAGAAGTGGAATGAGATACAGGAGAAGAGTGTTAAGATCATAGAAACTGCTGAAGAACACCTGAAGCAGATTAAGGACGCACAGCAGAAGAATTTTGCTGTGGATTATGAGATAAGATTTAAGAAAGTGCCAGAGTTGAAGGACCCTCTGACAAGATATGTCCTTGGCAATCATCCTGATGGCTTAGATGCAAATGCTACTGAATCAGATGTAAATGAAGTCTATGACCGCGCTACAGAAGTTATAACCTGTCAGATACTTGCAAACAGAGGTAAGAGAACACTTGCACAGGGAATTGCATTGGAAGGAAAGAGTATGGATGACTTCAGAGAGGTTGTTCATGAATCCCTTATGGAGGGTAAAGCATTCCATCGTCCTAATGCTGAAAGTATGGCTAAGCTTATGGAAAATAACCAGCTGAAGGACAGCTTTATGAGAGCTTACGCTCAGAAGCAGGCTGAAGCAGCCCAGAATGCAAAGAATAAGAAGAAGAATATTGATCTTGATAAGGCAAATGAGAAGAAAAATACCATAAAGATCAACTAATTGTGACACAGGGAGATATTAACAATGCAAATGCGGTTTTGCAGGTTAGTGCTACTGCAAATCAGAATCTATACAGCCGGATAAGGAGGGATGAGATTATGTGTCAGGCTTTGATGGAACTCATGAAGGATGAGGTACAGGAAGAACGTGATAAGGTCACAACAGATTATATCAGGAATCTGATGGATTCCATGAATCTCTCCGCGGAAGAGGCTATGGAAGCTTTGAGGGTTCCGGAGGAAAGAAGAAAGGTTTTCATTGTTAAGCTGTAGACCAGGCGTTTGATAATTGTTAAGTGTTATTACAGAAGAAGGGGCTATCGCAATTGATGTTGCGACAGCCCCTTTTGATTGAAATCTCACGTGTGATGTGATTAAGATGCCCCATATTTTACGTGAATCAGTCCCTCCGGAAAAGGTCGCGGGTGTAGACTTTCTCGCGGACGTCGTCCAGGGAACGGTCGTAGCGGTTGGCAATGATGCAGCCGCACATCTTCTTGAATTTCTCGAGGTCGTTTACGACGAGGCTGCCGAAGAAGGTTGAGCCGTCCGGCAGGGTGGGCTCGTAGATCACAACGGTTGCACCCTTCGCTTTGATCCGTTTCATAACGCCCTGGATGGAGGACTGGCGGAAGTTGTCGGAATTGCTCTTCATGGTCAGGCGGTATACGCCCACGAAGGTTTCCTTCTGCTTCACTTCGGTGTCACGGGAGTAGGAATCGCCGTATTTGTAGGTGGTTCCGGCGATGTCCAGAACACGCTCGGCAATGAAGTCCTTCCGGGTACGGTTGGATTCCACAATCGCCTGGATCAGGTTCTCCGGCACATCCTGATAATTGGCCAGAAGCTGCTTGGTATCCTTGGGGAGGCAGTAGCCACCATAGCCGAAGGAAGGATTGTTGTAGAAATCGCCGACGCGGGGATCGAGACAAACGCCCTTGATGATGGAAGCTGTGTCCAGTCCCTTCAGCTCGGCATAAGTGTCCAGCTCGTTAAAGTAGCTGACGCGGAGCGCCAGATAGGTATTCACAAAGAGCTTGGTCGCCTCCGCTTCCGTAAAGCCCATGAAGAGGGTTTCAATCGAAGTTTTCAGCGCGCCCTGCTGCAGAAGGCCGGCAAAGGTCTCTGCGGCTTTTTTGGTGGAATCGGTCGTACCCACGATGATGCGGCTCGGATAGAGGTTATCGTAGAGCGCTTTGGATTCGCGCAGGAACTCCGGACTGAAGAGGATGCGGTCACAGGAGAATTTCTCCCGGATATGCTCCGTATAGCCAACCGGAATCGTGGATTTGATCACGATATACGGCTTTTCTTCCCGATCTTTTGTGCTCTCCAGGATGAGTCCGATCACGGCCTCCACGGCAGAGCAGTCGAAGAAGTTCTTCTTCGGATCATAGTTGGTCGGAGCCGCAACAATGATGAAATCGGCGTTTTGATAAGCGGCTTCTCCATCGGTTGTCGCGGTTAGATTCAGTTTCCGCTTGCCGGCCTTTGCTTCGGCCAGATATTTTTCGATGTATTCATCCTGAATCGGGGAGATGTATTGGTTCAGTTTCTCCACTTTTTCGGGGATGATATCCACGGCGGTCACTTCATTATGCTGTGCAAGAAGAACGGCCAGGGAAAGACCGACATAGCCGGTACCGGCTACGGCAATTTTATATACTTTTTCCGGTTCAGGGAGGCTTTTCGATTCTTCCAAGAAGAAATCGGTGGGTTCAAAGCCGAGCACCTCACCCAGCTTCTCCAGCTGGTCGATGGAGGGAGTATATTCCAGGGTCTCGAGCTTGCTGAGGACGGAGCGGTTCATGCCGGTCTTCTCCGCCAGCTGGCCCTGCGTCATTTTCTGTTCCTTTCTCCGGGAAACGACAGTATCGCGAAGAAGAGGAAGGGATAATTTTTTCATGGGATTCGTTATTCCTTTCTTGATTGTGTGTAAGAATACAACATTGTGACAAATTCGGAATCATCCAAACTATTGTTGCGTGATGTTTATAACAACAAGTGAAGCATCTTCCGTGTTTTGAACGAAATTGTACAGACTATAGCATTTTTGCCTGAATCTGTCAATTAAAATATAAAAGGACCTCCTAAAACAAAGGAAAACAGGAAAAAGCGTTTTGTTGTTTAAACCAATATTTCCGATATTTCTTGACAGGGGATTCCCCTCATGATAATATTTCTTTCAACAAAAGGGAGTAGTTGGCACGGATTTCCGTGGCTGTATAGTCGTCAGGACGATGGATTTTTCCATCCGGCGTACAGATAATCAGCGAGACTTTTGCCGTAATTATTATGCATAGCGATTGGCGCAAAAACTGTTTTTGCGGTCGCTGTGAGTTGCGGCGGAGTTTTGCTTTTTTGTTTTTTCGGGCAGGTGCACATGCTCCCAAATCCATAATCAGCAAGCCTCCGCAGTAGGAAGCGGTTACGTACATAACGGCTTCCGGGGAAAAAGCCTGAAAGGAGGCACATTATGACAACCATTATTATCGCATCAGTAGCAGCTGTATTTTTCTTTATCGTTATCATCACGAGTTACGTAAAATCGCCCCCGGACAAGGCGTACATCATCTCGGGCTTCCGCAGAAGACCCAAGGTTCTGATCGGCCGTGCCGGCATCAAGCTGCCCTTCCTGGAAAGAAAAGATGAACTCATCATCAAGCAGATATCCATTGATATCAAAACCGGCGACTATGTGCCCACGTCTGATTTTATCGGCGTGAACATCGATGCAGTTGCCAAAATTCGTTTGATGACGGATCCCGACGGCATTCAGAGAGCCATGGCGAACTTCCTCAACATGAATGAGCAGAGGATCGCGGAAGCCCTGGTGGATTCCCTTCAGGGTAATATGCGTGAGATTGTAGGTACCATCACGCTGAAGGAGCTGTGCAATGACAGAAAATCCTTCGGTGATCAGGTACAGGAAAAGGCTCAGTTCGATATGAGTCGGCTGGGCGTAGAGATCATCTCCTGCAATATCCAGCATGTAGAAGATAAAAATGATCTGATCAATGCGCTTGGTCAGGATAACATGGCTTCTATTCAGAAGTCCGCAAGCATTGCCAAGGCAAACGCAGACAGAGATGTGGCCATTGCCCAGGCAGCTGCACAGAAGGAAGCAAATGACGCCAGGGTTCTTGCGGAAACCGAGATCGCCATTAAGCAGAATGACCTTTCCATCAAGAAGGCTGAGCTGAAGACGGTGGAGGATACAAAGAAGGCTGAGGCGGATGCAGCATATGAGATTCAGCAGGAAACCCAGAGAAAGACAATCGAGATCACCCGTGCGCAGGCAGATATTGCAAAGCAGGAGCAGGAGATCACGAGGAAACAGAAGGAAGCATCCGTAAAGGAGCAGGAGCTGGATGCCCAGATCCGGAAGGCTGCGGACGCAGAAAAGTATCGTCAGCAGCAGATGGCTGAGGTAGAGCTCTATAAGCGCCAGAAGGATGCGGAAGCAAAGAAGTATGAATTTGAGCAGGCTGCCGAGGCAAAACGCATTCAGGCAGAGGCTGATAAATATGCGATGGAGCAGGAAGCTGCTGCCATCCGGGCTAAGGCGGAAGCGGAAGCGGCCGGCATCAAGGCAAAAGGTGAGGCGGAGGCTGCTGCCATCCAGGCAAGAGCGGAAGCTGAGGCTGCCGGTATCGACAAGAAGGCTGAGGCCATGAAGAAATACGGCGAAGCAGCCATTGTAGAGATGCTCTGCAAGATGTATCCCGAGGTTGCCCGTGCGATTGCTGAGCCGCTTGGCAAGATTGATAAGATCACCATGTATGGCGAAGGCAACACCGCAAAGCTGACCGAAGATGTAACAAAGACCTGGAAACAGACCATTGACGGGCTGTCCGATTCCATGGGGCTGGACCTTTCCACCATGGTTTCCAGCTTCCTCGGAAGCAGGGCCGCAACAGGGAAAACCACATTGGCAATCCCGGAGAGTTTAGGTGATGAAAAATTAGCGAAAAAGGAAGAAAAATAAAAAAGTAATGATTGTAAGTTTTAAAAAATAATGGTATTATATGAAATGGGATATTTGTGGGGAGGAGGTATCCCTCCTTCCTACGTAACCGGGTCGGAGAAGGCCCGCCCGATATAGATGACGATCGGAGGAGCAAATACTATGAAGCCTTTCAGAAATGCCTTTGAAGCGATAAAACGACTGCTTAGAAAACTTGGGGGAAAGAAGGAGCCGGAGGAGGCTTATTCCCAGACAACGGAGCCGGAGGTGCCTGATGTAGCGGAAGCACCGAAAAAACCGGAAATCTCCGAGGCAGAAGCGAAAAAACAGCAGGAAGAGGCTATGAAGGAGGCGGCAGCAAAGATTGCCGCAGCTGAAGAAGCCGCCGCAAAGACTGCTGAAAAATCAGGCAAGAAGAAAGGTCCGGCAAAGCCGCAGCCTTCGCCGCAACAGAAGAAAGATAACTACCAGAAGACAATCGATGAGGCTGAAAAGGCCGAACAGAAGAAGTACGAGGAAGAAGTTAAAAAGCGGGCTGAGCGTACAGCAAAGCGTCAGGAAGCGGAATCCAGACACGATGAAAAGAAGATCGTTGATCCGGTGACCGGTGAAGAAATCGAACTGAATGCAATTCCGGAAGAGGCAATCTACCTGAAGAAGTACATGAAGCTGCCGACAACCGCAAACGATATTCTGGTTACCATGAACTCCATCGCGAAGCATCCGGATATGCCGAAGAACATCGTTATCCTCGGTCGGAACGGCTTCGGTACGGTAAAGGTTGGTGAGGATTTCGCAAGAAGCTTCTATGCATGCGGACTGGTTAAGTCAGATAAGATTGCTAAGATCAAGGCAAAACAGCTCAACAAGATCGGTCTCGAAAAGCTGGCAGGTCTGAAGGGCGGATGCCTTATCATCGAGAATGCAGGTCTTGTATCCTTCAATAAGCTGGTTGAGGTTATCAAGAATTCCGAACCGGATCAGAATGATTACGTCGTAATCCTGACCGGTGAGATCGATTCCATTGCCAACTTCTTTGAAGAGAATCCGGACATCGTTGATGCATTCATCTATCTGATCGATATCCATAAGATTTCCGAGGTGGGCATGGCGAACCTGGCCAGAGGCTACATCAAAGAGAAGGGCTACAAGGCTGACAAGGATGTTATCGATAAGCTCAAGGCTTCCTTGAAGATGATGGAAGGCGGCAATATCGACCGGTTCATCGAACTGATCGATGGCGGTATGGCTAAGTGCGATACCCGCGAGGAGGTTTCCGGTAACACGAGGAAAGAGCTTGCAGTTGCGGATTTCTAAATACGTACATTTAAGACCCGGCGCATTCGCGCCGGGTTTTTTGTTCTCCTGCTCCTTAGAATATGTGACGAAAAGACAGTATCCGATATTACCTGTTCAGAATCTGCGAAACGGCTGCCTCGTATTCGGGTAGGGTTAGGGCCGAAAAGATTTTTCTGCGGAGCTCCATATCTACGGAGCTTTGCAGGAAGAAGTACGCCCACAGTTCCTTCATCTTGGCAAGCTGCTTCTTCATTGGAAGTCCTTCCTGTCCGTAACCTGCGAGAAGGTCATCGTGGAACGCTGGGAAGCGTGGATCTTGCAGAATGTCAGCCGCAACCGTTGATGAACCCATGGAGGGAGTACCTGCGACTTTGGATTTGATCCGGGAGGCCAGGGCCGGGTTCGTGATCAGGCCGCGTCCAATCATGATTCGTGTGATAGCGGATGCACGTCCGTGAGTGCCTGCAAGCCCGGTGGGGGATTCCGGAAGCGGGCTTTGCCCGGATTTTCCCAGGACGGAGCAGATTTCTTCATAGTCCTCCGGTGATCGGATGTCCCCGTTGTAGATGACAGGGAAGGGAAGGCGTTCGGCGGCCTGTAGCGCGTAGGCCGGATTGGCCTCGCCGCTGTACATCATGACGCCGGTCCGGGCATGGACGGTCAGGGAGGTGAAAGGAAAATCCGCGTAGATATGCAGGAGCCCCGCCCATTCGGCCGGGTCACGGTATCCGATCCGCGTTTTTGCGGAAAGAGGGAGAGGACAGGCGGAAAAGGCGCCGTCCAGAAACGAGCGGAGATCATCCGGGTGCGCAAGAAAACCGGCACCTCGACCGCCGCGGACTACCGTATTTGAGGGACAGCCGAAATTGAGGTTCAGTTCGGTGAACCCCATTTTTTTTAACTCTCCGGCAAGAGAAACAAGGTCGGAAACGCTATCCGTCAGCATCTGGGGAATCACATGCATCCCCGGATTATTCTCCGGAAGAAGATCGCGCCGTTCTCTGGCATTCGTATGTGCGGCGGCAATAAAGGGCGTGAAAAAAATATCCACACCGCCGAAATGCCGGTGCAGGGCTCTTCGAAATACATGTGTTGTGATTCCCTCCATGGGAGCGAGTGAGAGTTTCATGCGCAGTCTCCTGACATATGAACATAAACAGCTGTTCTTCCGTATCACATTACCTGATGGGAATCTGTGTTTCTTTGCGGAGGAACTTCTCATTATTCTATCATAAAAAACAGTTAAATTGAAAGACAAATGAGCAATTATATGGTATGATAATGAGTGGTGTGCAATCTAATCGGGATTCGTCGGAAAGGGGGTGCATCAAATGAGACTGGGCTGTAAGCTGTTCCAGGGGTATTATTTCTCAAAGCCGATTCCCCTGCATCAGTTTGAAGAAAAATATTTGAAGAAAGACGAAAAGAAAGAAGGTTAGATGAACAAAATGCTACTGATTCAAAACGGACATCTGATGGACCCTGTGACGGGGATGGATGAGGCTGGTGATATTCTGCTTATGAACGGCAGAATCGTGCAGGTTGGCGGTCATATTTCGAAGGGGAATGCTCTCGAAATCATAAAACGCGAAGAAAACCTTGGGACGTCGGGGCAGGAGGAATCGTTACAGATGCTCGATGCCGCCGGCAGGATTGTGGCGCCCGGGCTGGTGGATGCCCACGTGCATTTCCGTGATCCCGGTTTTACCTATAAAGAGGATATTTTGTCCGGTGCCCGGGCTGCTGCCCGCGGCGGCGTTACCACGGCCATCTGTATGGCCAACACGAAACCGCCGGTGGATTGTGTGGATGTTTTGCAGGATATCCAGAAAAGGGCCGAAGAGGCCGCTGTTCATGTTTTGCAGACAGCTACCGTGACAAAAGGAATGGCGGGAAAAGAATTGGTTAATATGGAAGAACTTGCTGAGGCAGGGGCGGCAGGCTTTACCGATGACGGTCTTCCCATTCTGGATGAGGCGGTCCTCCTTGCAGCACTGGAAAAGGCACGCGATCTGGATCTTCCGGTCAGTTTGCATGAAGAGGATCCCCTTTTTGTGAAGGGAGCCGGCGTAAACATGGGTGAGGTATCCCGGCAGCTTGGCTACGGTGGTGCGAGCCATACGGCAGAGGACGTGATGGTTGCCCGTGACTGCATGCTGGCGCTTCATACCGGTGCGCCGCTCTGCATCCAGCATATCAGTTCCCGCGTCAGCGTGGAGCTGGTCAGACTGGCTAAAAAGCTGGGAGCGGATATCCATGCGGAAGCAACGCCGCATCATTTTTCACTCACGGAGGAAGCTGTTCTGGAGTACGGTACCTATGCCAGAATGAATCCGCCGCTTCGGACGGAAGAGGACCGGCAGGCAATTCTGGAGGGCCTTACGGACGGAACCATCGATATCATCGTGACAGACCATGCGCCGCACAGCAAAGAAGAAAAGGCAAGGCCCATGGACAAGGCTCCCAGCGGCATCACCGGTTTGGAAACTTCTCTTGCGCTCGGAATTCGCTATCTGGTGGAACCGGGTGTTCTGACGCTGATGCAGCTGCTGGACAAAATGAGTAAGGCACCGGCAGAGCTTTACCGGATGATTCCCGGAAGTCTTCAGCAGGATGCACCTGCAGACCTTGTGATCTTCGGGGAAAAAGAGCTTTGGACAGTCGGAAATTATGCATCGAAGGCGGAGAACAGTCCGTTTACCGGCTGGGAGCTTCCCGGAAAGGTTTTTGCGACAATCTGTCGGGGGGGTATTGTATATCATGGATAAGCTGGATATATTAAGACAACTGGCAATCATCATCATTTTTGCAAAATGTATGGGACTCGTGGCCAGAAGGCTCCGGGCACCGCAGGTGGTCGGCGAGATCATCGCGGGCCTCATCCTCGGACCGAGTCTTCTCGAATGGGTCAAAACATCGGATTTTATTACCGGCATGGCGGAGATCGGCGTGATCCTGCTCATGTTCAGTGCCGGTCTGGAAACCAATATCAATAAGCTGAAAAAGACCGGAATTAAGGCTTTTTTCATCGCCTGTGCCGGTGTTTTTGTGCCGCTCATCATGGGCACGATCATGTATTTCTGCTTTTACGGCTTCCCGAAGCCCGGTTCGGAGGATTTCTTCCGCGGTGTGTTTATCGGAACGATTTTGACCGCAACATCCGTGGGTATTACGGTTGAGGTTCTGAAGGAGATGGGGAAGGTGTCCGATTCCGTTGGCACGACGATTCTCAGCGCAGCAATCATCGACGATGTGATCGGTATCATTGTTCTGACCATGGTTGTGAGCTTCCGGGATCCGTCGACCAGTATCGGTCATACCGTCTGGTTCACCTTCCTGTTCTTCCTTTTATCCGCAACCATTGGTTATGTGATCTACAAGATTCTTGCGGCGCTCGATAAGCGGTATCCCCATACGCGGCGGATTCCCATAATCGGACTTGCGCTGGCCTTTGGGCTTTCCTATATTGCAGATGCAATCTTTGGTGTGGCGGATATTACCGGTGCCTATGTGGCCGGTGTCATCCTGAGTTCGCTGGATGATTCGGCTTATATCGATCAGAAGATGGATGTGAATTCCTACATGATCTTCGGTCCTGTGTTTTTCGCGAGCATCGGTCTTAAGACCAATATCCGTGCCATGGACATGACCATTCTCTGGTTCTCCCTTGCCTTTGTGGTGGTTGGGATGCTGGCGAAGGTCATCGGCTGCAGCGCGGCGGGGCGCGCGTGCGGCTATAAGGGAAGAGATGCTTTGAAAATCGGAGTCGGCATGATGACGCGCGGCGAGGTAGCCCTGATCGTGGCCCAGAAGGGACTGGATGTCGAGCTTTTGGATCCCCGCTATTTCACTTCGGTTATCCTGCTCATTATTGTGAGCTCGATCGTGACACCGATCTTGCTGAAGATGCTTTATTCGGAAAAAAAGAAAATGCCGGAAGAAAAGGTATCCGGTTAGCATGTGCAGTACTTTGAAGTTGAACAGAATGGATGGTAAGGATAAAACAGTATGGGGGGATATGGATTTGAAATCTGCATAGCGCTGATCGTTCTTGGCCTTTTCCTCTATTTGAACTACGGTCTCAGGCGGAAGAAGAAAAAGAAGGGAACCTATACCGGAAAGAAATACAGCGGTTCGCCAGGGAAGGCTTCTGCCCGGCAAAAGGCCGGCTGGGTGTCGCCGGAGGAATTTCAGAAATGGAAATATAAAATGAAGCCGTTTTGCTATGAAAAAGAACTGGACGGTTTTATGGCATTTCTGAAAAGCTATGGCGGCGGTTATGTCCGCCGGAACCGGGGAAAGATCGTGGCGCAGGATTTTCTGGGAAAGGAAAAGGGTGACCTGAAGGGTATCTTTTTTCAAGTTGTTCTGCCGAATCCCAATATATCCGTTTTAAAGAAAGAGGAATTCCGAAATTATTTGATTTCCATCGGGGTTTACGGACTCGAAAATAAACCGGATTACGAAGCCTCGACGGAGCTTGTAAGCGGTTTGGCTGAAGAAGACCAGAAGCGGAAGGCGGTCGGGGAACGCGGCGAGCATATTGTACAGGTAATCCTGGGCAAGCTGAACCCCAGGAATTATCTCGTGATACATGGTGCGGTTCTCCGGTATGAAAGAACCACAAAGGAGTTTGATCATATTGTAATCTGCCGGGAAGGTGTGTTCATGATCGAAACAAAGGCATTTGCCCTGACGGACGGAAAGACCGGGCGGGCGAAGCTTCTGATCGAAGAGGGAGACCGATGGATCGTTCAGAAGCACGGCCGGGACAGAGAGGTAAAGTCTCCGACGGACCAGATCAAACAGCAGCAGGAACTGTTGGAACGGATCATCCGGTCCTGTCCGGTAGCGGTGCATCCGGTGCTGGCGCTCAGCAATACGGAGATAACGCTGGAACAGAATATGAAGCTGCCGTATCACGTAATCCGAGCGGATAATCTGACGGATTTCATTACCGGAATGGACGACAGAATTTCGGTCAGCGATCAGATGCTGATCCAGCAGGATATTGAAAAAGCAAAACGAAATTAAGGGAAAGTTATGATCAAAAATATTGTGTTTGATGTCGGTGATGTTCTTGTGGAGTTCTGTTACCGGAGATATATGAGGAATCTGGGTTTTTCGGAAGAAACCGTGGAATTTCTGGCGCAGAATATGGTTCTGACGGAGTTCTGGCATCAGCTTGATGCGGGAGAGAAGATGGAGAAGGAAGCAGTGGAGACCTTCACTGCAAAGTATCCGCAGTATAAAGATGAAATCATTTCCTTCTGGGAAAATATCCAGGGGATTGTCGAGGAGTTTGACTATGCCCTGCCGCTCGTAAAGAGCCTGAAGGAAAGGGGCTACGGCGTATATGTGCTTTCGAACTACCCTGTGGAAACGGCAGAGCGGCATTGGCCGACCTTCCGGTTTTTGCCGGAAACGGATGGGCATATCATCTCCGGGTTTGAGCGGCTGATCAAGCCGGATCCGAGGATCTACCGCCTTTTGGAAAGTAGGTTTGGCCTGGTTCTTTCGGAATGCCTTTTCGTGGATGACCGGCAGGTCAATATTGACGGAGCCGAGGCGGTCGGGATGCAGGGCATGCTGTTCAAGGATCCGGAAAGCTTTCTGGCGGAGCTGCGGGAAAAGGGAATTGCAGACATCAGTCTGTCGGAAATCGGTATTGTGGCGTAAAGTGGAATTCATATCTGAGAGGGAAAAGAGAATGAAAGAGAACAGGAAATTTGAAGCGTTGAAGTTGGAAAAACAGCTTTGTTTTCCGCTGTATGCGGCATCGAAGGAAATCATCCGGCGGTATAAGCCTTATCTGGATGAAATCGATCTGACGTATACGCAGTACATCGTCATGATGGTTCTCTGGGATCGTCAGAAAGCAAATGTGAAGGAGCTTGGCGAAGCGCTTTACCTTGATTCCGGCACACTGACACCGGTCCTGAAAAAACTGGAAGCGAAGGGATATCTTACCAGACACCGCTCGGCGGAGGATGAGAGAAGCCTTGTGGTAGCTGTGACCGA
>CACYDN010000031.1 GCA_902773185.1 uncultured Lachnospiraceae bacterium
GATCTACATGCCCAGCGACATCGCTTCCGCGGTTTCATCCCTCGGTGTTGTCGGGGAATCTCTGGGAATCGGTGACCATACACCGATCGACAGATCGGAGCCGGAAGAAAAAGCGGCAGCTTTGGATCCCTGCATTCATCCGGAAACCAGCGCCGGCGGCCGCGAGGCAGCCTCCGCATCCGAGCGCATCAACGAAGCCATCACCAAGGCGGGCCGCGGCGACAATGCAGCCCTCGGCGGCGTCGACCAGGTCATGAACTTCGAAGCGGATGACGACGAACAGCTCAACCGCTAACCCCTCCTTACGGAGACAAAAAATTAACATTTTCACGGCAGATTCTCGCGAATCTGCCGTTTTTAGATATATTCCACAAATGATTTTATATAAAATTTACAAACATAGAAACGATAACGAAATCTTTTTGTGAAAAATGTTCAATTTTTTGTTTTCATTTGTCCCTTGACGTGGTATAATAACATAAATTCTTGCGCAAAGGAGTGACACTATGGTTAAAAAGGAAATGATAGCAATGCTGCTGGCAGGTGGTCAGGGCAGCCGTCTGGGCGTTCTTACCTCCAATCTTGCCAAGCCGGCTGTTGCTTTCGGCGGAAAATACAAGATCATTGATTTCCCGCTGAGTAACTGTATCAATTCCGGCGTGGACACAGTCGGTGTGCTGACGCAGTATCGTCCGCTTCGTCTGAACCAGCATATCGGTATTGGTATGCCCTGGGATCTTGACCGGAATTTCGGTGGTGTAACTGTTCTGCCTCCCTATGAAAAGGCAGATAATGCGGAATGGTATTCCGGAACGGCAAACGCCATCTATCAGAACCTGGAATATATGGAATACTATAATCCTGAGTATGTTCTGATTCTCTCCGGCGATCATATCTATAAAATGGATTATGAAGTTATGCTGGACTTCCACAAATCATCCAAAGCGGATGTCACCATTGCAACGTATCAGGTGCCGATGGAAGAGGCCAGCCGTTTTGGTGTGGTTTTGACCGACGATCAGGGCGTAATCCAGGAATTCGAAGAGAAGCCCGAGCATCCACGCAGTAATAAAGCATCCATGGGTATCTACATCTTCAATTGGAAGGTTCTTCGCGACCAGCTGATTGAGATGAAGGATGTTCCCTCCTGCGATTTCGGTAAGCATATCATCCCGCATTGCCACGAACTTGGCATGAAGATCTGCGCTTACGATTTCAAGGGTTATTGGAAGGATGTCGGAACACTTGGCTCCTATTGGGAGGCCAACATGGAGCTCGTAGATATCATTCCCGAATTCAACCTTTACGAAGAATTCTGGCGCATCTACACCAAGAGCGACAACCATCCGGCACAGTACATTGCGCCGGGCAGCAGCGTTGTGAAGAGCATCATCGGTGAAGGAACGGAAATCTGCGGTAACGTAGAGAATTCCGTTATCGGTTCCGGTGTAAAGATCGGCAAGAACGCTGTCGTAAAGAACTCCATTATCATGAACAATGCCGTAGTCGGTGATGGCGCCGTGCTGGATAAGGCAATCCTGGCAGAGGGTGTTATTGTCGGCGAGAACACGGTTCTTGGTACCGGAGAAGAAGCAGAAAACGACTATAAGCCTCAGGTTTATGCCTTTGGCCTCGTAACCATCGGCGAGAATTCCGTAATCCCGGCAAACGTAAAGGTAGGTCGGAATACGGCTATCCTTGGTGTGACCACACCCGAGGAATACCCGGACGGCATTCTTCCCAGCGGTGGATCAATCATAAAGGAGGCGGGCAAATAATATGAGAGCGATTGGTATTATCTTAGCAGGCGGCAATTCCAGCCGCATGGGAGATCTGTCCGCAAAGCGTGCCGTAGCGGCCATGCCCATGGCAGGGTGCTTCAGGGCGATTGATTTTTCCCTTTCCAACATGTCAAATTCCCACATTCAGCGCGTTGCTGTATGTACGCAGTACAATTCCAGATCTCTGAATGAGCATCTGAATTCCTCCAAGTGGTGGGATTTCGGCAGAAAACAGGGTGGTCTGTATCTTTTTACACCGACCATTACCGCAACAAACAGCTATTGGTATAAAGGAACAGCGGATGCCCTTTATCAGAACATCAGCTTCCTGAAGAATGCACATGAGCCCTATGTAGTGATCGCTTCCGGCGATGGTATCTACAAGATGGACTACAACAAGGTTCTGGAAGACCATATCGCAAAGAATGCGGATATCACCATTGTGACCAAGGATATCACGGCCGCAGAGGATGATATCAGCCGATTCGGTGTGGTAAAGGTTGGCGAGAACGGCAGAGTGCTTGATTTCGAGGAGAAGCCGCTTGTGGCCGACACCTCCACCGCATCCATCGGTGTATATGTAATCCGCCGCCGTCAGCTGATTGAACTTCTGGAAGCCTGCGCAGCAGAAGGAAGAACCGATTTCGTTAAGGATATCCTGATCCGTTACAAGAATGTGAAGAAAATCTTTGCTTACAAGCTGGAGTCCTACTGGAGAAATATCGGTTCCATCGATTCCTACTTCCGGACAAATATGGATTTCCTGAAGCCTGAGGTACGTGATTTCTTCTTCCGTCAGCAGCCGGATGTGTATACCAAGGTTGAGGACCTTCCGCCCGTTAAGTACAACGGCGACGCGACCGTTTCCAACAGCCTGATCGCAAGCGGAAGCATCGTGAACGGTTCCGTTGAGAACTCCGTTCTCTTCAAGAAGGTATACGTAGGCAATAACTGCGTGATCAAGAATTCCATCATTCTGAATGATGTTCATATCGGCGACAACTGCTATATCGAGAACTGTATCGTAGAGAGCCGGGATACCATCCGGGCCAATACCGTACATACAGGTGAAGCCGGCAAACCGAAGATCGTCATTGAGAAGAGTTTCAGATATACCATTTAAGGCATTTGTGCCCGGTTTAAGGTGTTAGGGGGTTTAAAAGAAATGCAGATTACAGATGTCAGAGTCAGGAAGGTTGCCAAGGAAGGCAAAATGAAGGCGGTTGTATCCATCACGATCGATAATGAGTTCGTGATTCACGATATCAAGGTCATCGATGGCGAAAAGGGTCTCTTCATTGCCATGCCGAGCAGAAAATCGACTGACGGGGAGTTTAGAGACATAGCACATCCAATCAATTCGGAAACCAGACAGAATCTTCAGAATCTGATCCTTCAGAAATATGAAGAGGCTGCTGCAGAAGAAGAAACATCGGAGTTTTAATGTATTGGTTTAGGGGGGTGGAAAGCCGCAGGAGAATGTATCCTGCGGCTTTCCTTCTGTTGACGGCTTCCGTTCTCTTTTCGATTTCTTCTTTCTGTCTTGACAGAAAACGGTTCTTTGGGTACACTACATAGGAATTAGTACTTTTTAATAATTCGGCTGATCACGGAAAATGAGGAGAATAGAAAACATGAAAAAGCTGAAAGCGCTGATTCTGGCGGCCGGAAAAGGCACGCGTATGGAGTCGGATCTGCCAAAGGTTCTGCACACCGTAGATGGAAAGCCCATGGTGCATTATTCCATCCAGGCGGCAAAAGATGCGGGCGCATCGGAGGTTTGTTGTATCATTGGTTACAAAAATGAGCTGGTAAAGCGTTCGGTCTTCGATATTGTATCCTTTGCAATTCAGACGGAACAGCTCGGAACGGGCCACGCCGTTATGTGTGCGAAGGATTTTATTGAAAGCGGGACCGATACCCTGATCCTTTGCGGCGATACCCCGCTTATCACCGGAAAGAGCCTCAGCGCACTCTATGAAAAGCATAAGAAGGAAAGCAACGGCGTAACCGTAATGTCTGCCATCCTGGAGGATCCGAAGGGCTATGGCCGTATCATCCGGAATGAAAACGGTGCTTTCATGGCTATAACCGAGGATAAGGACTGCACCGAAGCGGAGCGGGAGACAAGGGAAGTCAATGCGGGTATCTATTTATTCAATTCCGATGCCCTTCTGGCAAGCCTTTCTCTGATCAAAAATGACAATGCACAGGGCGAATACTATCTGACCGATACCGTCGGTATCATCCGCCGCACAGGCCTTCGGGTTGACGCGATGCCTGTTGAAGATGAGGATGAGATCCGCGGTGTGAATACTGTGGCACAGCTTCAGGAGGCAGAGGAGATCATGCGCCGCAGACTGAGCCAGGTAAAGGGAATGGAAACACCTTCGGATCTGAATCGGGATGATGCGGCAGAACCGGATTATATTCCGGCTGACGTATAAAAGGAATGTCAGACTGCCGAATGTCGTAAAACGAGCAGAAAGCTGCATGTGAAAGCTAACAAGCAGGAGATAAAGATGAAAATGATCGTGGGCCTGGGAAATCCGGGCCTGAAATATGCCGGAACGCGGCACAATATGGGCTTTTCCGCCCTGACGGTGCTCTCGGACCGGCTGAATATTCCTATCAAAACCCGGCAGTGCGAAGCGCTGGTGGGTCATGGGTTTATCGGGACCGAAAAAGTACTTCTCGCTATGCCCCAGACCTATATGAATCTGAGCGGCAATGCGGTAGGCGCGCTGGCACATTTTTATAAATGCGACCCGGCGGATATTATCGTGATCTATGATGACATCGACCTTCCGGCCGGAACCATCCGGATCCGCGCCAAAGGAAGCGCAGGCAGCCACAACGGAATGAAGAGCGTGATCCAGATGCTTGGCACTGAAGACTTTCCGCGTGTCCGTGTCGGCGTCGGCGCCAAACCGGCAGGCTGGGACCTTGCCGACTACGTCCTCAGCCGCTTCCCGAAGGAAGAACTCCCCCTCATCAGGGAAGCCATTGACACCGCCGTTTCCGCTGCCGAACTGATCGTGCGAGAAGGCGTCGACAAAGCCCAGAATGAATACAACCGCAGCCAGAAATCCCCCAAAAAGGAACCCCATCTGACTGAAAGTGAAGACGCAGATTAAAACTAAATCTGAGAGATAAATGGTTTATATTATATTGTAGACAGGGGACCGGGGCAGACAGGCTGTTTTCAGACCATAAGCGGTCTGGGTACTTAGCGATTCACGAGCACTTTTGCGAGTGAGAGCTTAGTACCCCTAGGGCACCGCGGCCAGAGCGAGAGCGTGTCTGAAAACAGCCTGTCTGAACCGGTCCCCGTACGGATATTAGTAGAAACGGAGAAGGAAGATGGAAGCACTTCTTCGCCCCCTCCGGGAGGAGGAAAACCTTCAGCAGGCACAGGCCGCCGAAAAACCGGTGCATATCTGGGGCGTAGAGCGATGCGTCCGCGCATTTCTCACGCAGGAGTTCCGGGGTGAAAGCCCATTTGCACTCCTCGTCACCTATGATGACGCCAGAGCCCAGAAGCTTGCGGCGGACTTCCGGTTTCTGACAAGAGACGTGGCAGTCTATCCGGCAAAGGATGCCCTTTTTTATTATGCGGACATTCACGGAAGCGCCACAACCACAAAGAGACTGGAAATCCAGAAAAAAATCATGAAGCAGGAACCCTGCGTCATCGTGCTCACCATCGATGCACTGATGGACAGGCTGCCGGATCCGAAGTATCTTCGGAACTACGTGACCCACCTTTTTGTCGGGCAGACCGCCCCGCAGGAAGCACTGGTGAAACGCCTTTCCATGGCAGGGTATGCGAACAAAGCAGTTGTGGAAGCTGCAGGGCAGTTTTCCGTAAGGGGTGGAATCGTTGATATCTTCCCTTTGACGGAAGAGTGCCCTTATCGTGTTGAGTATTTCGGGGATGAGGTGGATTCTATCCGTTCGTTTGATGTGGATTCCCAGCGCTCCATCGAAGTGCTGCAGGAGCTGGAAATCTTCCCGGCAACGGAATATGTTCTTTCCGAAGCCAGAAAGCACCGCGGCCTCCGGCGGATGGAGGATGAAGCGGAGCCCATCTTAAAGAACCTGAAGGAAAGCTTTCAGACAGAGGCCTATGCAAGACTTAGGAGCATGTTGGACCGTCTCCGGGAGGATATGACCGTCTTTGATTCCACTACAGGTCTTGACAGTCTTGTAACCTATTTCTACGGCAGTACCGTTTCCTTCCTGGACTGCCTGCCGGAAAACACGCCGATCTTCGTGGACGAACCCGAAAAGACAGCGGAACGGGCGAAGGACTACCACCGGGAGTATGTGACCTCCATGGAAGGAAGAGCGGCGGCAGGCTTTGCGCTTCCGGGACAGAAGGAAGTTTTGTATTCCGAAAAGGAAACCCGCGAGAAGCTTCGGGGGAAGGTTACCTTCCTTTATTCCGATTTTTATAAGAAGGCAGAGGCTTTTGAGGAAAAATCTTCGCTATGCCTCGATACGAAGGCCATCGTACCCTTCCGCGGAAACACGCAGGAATTCCTGAAGGAAATCCGTGGGTGGCGGGATGAAGAGTACCGGGTGGTCATTGTTACCCCCTCCCAGACAAGAGGCAGAAGAATTGCGAAGAGTCTGCAGGAGGAGAATATCCCCGCCTTTTTCTCCGAGAGCCGAAGCCGGACACTCGAGCCGCGCGAGGTTATGATCACGACAGGCAGCCTTGCGGAGGGCTTCCGGATCCCGTCGGCCGGAATTGCCGTACTGACGGAAAATGAGCTCTTCCGGCAGGGGACGGGAAAGGCAAAACGCAAAAAATTCTCCGGCGAAGCGGTGGAGACCCTCTCCCAGCTCACGGCAGGCGATTACGTGGTGCATGAACGCCACGGCATCGGAATTTACCGGGGCATCCAGGAGGTGGTGGTCGAAGGCCGCCGCAAGGATTATATCAATATTGAATATGCGAATAACGGCAAACTGTTCATCCCTGTGGAACAGATGGGGATGATCGGCAAGTATGCCGGCAAGGATATGGCACATCCCAAGCTGAATAAGCTGGGCGGCACCGAGTGGAGCCGCACACGGGCCAAAGTAAAGCAGCATGTGGAAGGCATTGCACAGGAGCTGGTGGATCTGTATGCCATGCGCCGGGACAAAAAAGGCTTTGCCTTTTCCGAGGATACGGTATGGCAGAAGGAGTTTGAGGAACTTTTCCCTTACGACGAGACGCCCGACCAGCTTCTGGCCATTGAGGATACCAAGCGGGACATGGAGAGTGACCATATCATGGACCGTCTGATCTGCGGCGATGTTGGCTTCGGCAAGACCGAGGTAGCCATCCGGGCGGCCTTTAAGGCCGTGCAGGACGGAAAGCAGGTGGCCTATCTTGTGCCTACGACCATCCTGGCGGAGCAGCATTACGAGACCTTTACGGAGCGGATGAAGGGCTATCCCATTAATGTGGGCAAGCTTTCCCGGTTCTGCACCCCGAAGGAAATCCGGGAAAATCTGAAAAAACTGGCGGCGGGCGAGCTGGATATTGTAATCGGTACCCACAGGCTGCTTTCCAAGGATGTAAGCTTCCGCAATCTGGGGCTTCTCATCATTGACGAGGAACAACGCTTCGGCGTGAAACATAAGGAAACTATTAAGCAGATGAAGGTCTCCGTGGATGTCCTGACCCTTACGGCAACTCCCATCCCGCGGACGCTCCATATGAGCATGATCGGCGTCCGGGAAATGAGCCTTCTGACCGAGGCACCGCAGGACCGCCGGCCGGTCCAGACCTACGTTATGGAATATGACCGGGAAATCGTAAAGGAAGCGGTGAACCGGGAAATGGCGCGGGGCGGCCAGGTTTACTACGTATATAACCGGGTGGATGATATTGACCGCGTGGCTTTGGACCTGAAAGCCGTTCTGCCGGATGCACAGATTGAGACGGCCCACGGCAGGATGAATGAGCGGGAGCTGGAGGATATCATGCACCGTTTCATCCGGAAGGAGATCGATGTGCTGGTATCCACCACGATCATCGAGACCGGTCTGGATATCCCGAACGTCAACACGATCATCATCCACAATGCCGAGAATTTCGGTCTGGCCCAGCTGTATCAGCTGCGGGGCCGTGTCGGCCGGAGCGGGCGGAATGCCTACGCATTTCTCATGTATCAGCGGAATAAGATGATCAAAGAGGTGGCGGAAAAGCGGCTGACTGCGATTCGGGAATTTACAGAACTCGGTTCAGGGTATAAAATATCCATGAAGGATCTGGAACTCCGGGGTGCCGGAAATATATTCGGGAACAGCCAGTCCGGGCATATGGAGGAGGTTGGTTACGACCTCTATGTAAAGATGCTCTCGGCAGCCATCCGGAAGATGACCGGCAAGGGCGGCGACGAGGAAAAAGAGGAATTCGATACCGAAATCGTCCTCCCCGTGGATGCATATATCCCGGATACCTATATGAAGAGCGAGTTCCTGAAGCTTGAAATGTATAAGAAGATTGCCCGGATCCGAAACGCAGAGGATGCGGATGAAGTAAGGAGCGAGGCAGAGGACCGTTTTGGCCGTCCGTCGAGAGAGTTTGAACGGCTGCTCAGCGTGGCAGTCCTGAAGGAAAAAGCACACAGCATGCATCTTTCCGCTGTCCGCTTCCGGGACGACAGACTGCAGCTGGTGATCCGGCAGGATGCGCCGGTAGAGGTGGCGCGTATCCCGCAGTATATCAAAAAGAAGAAGGGACTTGTCCGGATCATGGAGGGCAAGGAATCCGGCTTTTCCATGAAGGCGTCGAAGCTGATCCCCGATGAGCTCCTGCACAATGCGGAGGCATTCGTCGATGAAGTGCGGGAGGCGGTGTACCCGGAGGAAGCGCATGAGGCGGCTGCGGAGCCTTCCGCCCCGGCCGGAACGAAGGCCTGACCGCGCATTTCAAAACATCCGAACCCGAAAACCTGCCTGTTTTTCTATGTCATGTGCAATCCGGCCATGAATGCGAAACGGGATTCATGTAAAAAAATGGGAATAACTATGGATTATAAGAATAAAAATAAAACAAAAAAAGCCGGAAAGCGGCTGGGCGTCCTGGCCGTTATGATCCTCACTCTCATGCTCTGTGCGGCCTGCGGCAAGAAAAAGGCGGAGGAAGAAAAGGCATCCAAGGATATTGTATTCACAGTGGGCGACGAGCAGGTGAGCCTGCCGGAAGTGAATATCTACGCCGAAATCGTGCGGGAACACTATGAAAACGCATACGGCAACGGCGTCTGGTCCCTCAGCGTCTATGTGGAAGACATGGACGAGGTGCCGCTCGAGGAAATGACCCGGCAGGATATCATCAATGATATTGTGCAGGTGAAGCTTCTGAAGATGGAAGCGGAGGAACGCGCGATCACGCTCACCGAGGAGGAAGAGCAGGAAATCGCCACGGAATCCGCCCGGTTCTGGAAGTACATGACCGATGATGAAATGGAGCGGACCGGCATCACAGAGGATCTCGTGAACCGCGTGATGCGGGAAAATCTCCTGGCAAAAAAAATGTATGACAAGATCATACAGGACGCCGGCCTGACAGTCTCCGATGAAGAAGCACGCGAGACCAGGTTCTACGATCTGTTCTTCCCGGGTGCTACTGTGAACGAGGACGGAACGGTGACGCCGCTCTCCGATGAGCAGGTCGAAAGCATACACCAGAAAGCCATAGACGCCTATGACAGCCTGCTCAATCCGACCGAGGAAGGTTCATCGGGTGTGCATGTATCCGATATGGAAAGGCTGAAGAAAACCTATCAGTTGGATCTCTCGGAAGAGGTTGTCATGACACCGGAGGAAATCACAAATACCTACGGGAGCGAGATCCATGACATGCTTTATAAGCTGGAGGACGGCTCTTACAGCCTTGTGACCCAGTCCGCGTACGGTTATCATATTTTCTACATGATTGCGCTCACCGACCGCGAAACGACGGACAGCCGGAAGGAGGTCATCCTGAAGGAGAAGCGCCAGGCCTATTTCGAGACCGAGAAGGAAAAGCTTCTGGAGAAATACGCGCCGGGCTTCAAGTATGAGAATTCGGTAAATATGGATCTTTATAATGAAATTACCTTTGAATAAAGAAAGGATTACGAAATGGAAGATATGATCGTTAAATGGAAGCGGATCCGTGAGAATGCGAAGCTCCCGACCTATGGATCTTTGGATGCGGCAGGTGCAGACCTTTATGCCTGCCTGGACCATCCGGTGGAGATCGCACCGGGCGAAACCGTTCTCATCCCCACGGGATTTCAGATGGCCGTACCGCAGGGCTTTGCGGGTCTCATCTACGCGAGGAGCGGCCTCGCTCTGAAACAGGGACTTGCGCCGGCCAATAAAGTCGGCGTGGTGGATGCGGACTATCGCGGTGAAGTTATGGTGGCTCTTCATAATCATTCCAAGAAGGAAAGAGTTGTCCAAAGCGGTGACAGGATCGCCCAGCTGGTGATCACCCCCTACCTCCGAGGCATCTTTACGGAGACGGAGGACCTGGATGAAACCGCCCGCGGCGAAGGCGGCTTTGGATCGACAGGAGTTTAAGCATGAATTATTCAGCAATCAAATATTATGATATTGCCAACGGACCGGGTGTCCGGACATCCCTCTTTGTGTCCGGCTGCACCCTCCGCTGCAAGGGATGCTTCAATTACACGGCATGGGATTTTAATTCAGGCCAGCCCTTTACGAAGGAGACCGAGGAGGAAATCCTCGAATCGCTCCGTTCGGAGCATGTGTCGGGGCTGACGATCCTCGGCGGCGAACCCATGGAGCTTCAGAACCGGCAGGCACTCCTTCCTTTCATAAAACGGGTGCGCGAGGAATTTCCGAAGCTATCCATCTGGGTTTACAGCGGATATACCTGGGAAACGGATCATCTGGACAGGATGCAGAAGGAATGGCCCGAGACCAGAGAGCTTCTTTCTCTGCTGGATGTAATCGTGGACGGGAAGTTTGATATAGATCAGTATTCCCTGATGCTGAAGTTTCGGGGATCCAAAAATCAGCGGATCATTGATGTGCAGAAATCCCTTGCAACAGGAGAAACCGTACTGGTACCGGAGTATTAACACGAAATATTCACTTTATTTTTACGGCTTTCTATGTTAGAATGGCATTTGCAGTAAAACTGCGGGACCGGACATATTGTTGAAAAACAATGGAAGAGCGGTCCGTTAAGCGGCATATGAATGGGTGAAGATTGAGAATAAAAAGCCGCAGGAACAGAAAGGACAAAGAGACATGAAAAAGAAAAAGATTGTATTCGCACTTCTGGCCGGAACCATGGTGCTGACCATGCTCGCCGGCTGCGGAAAGAAGAAGGATAAGGAGGAAGGCGGCGACAACAGCACAGCGGTTGTGGATGACATGATCGCAAAGTACAATCCGCTCGTAGAACTTCCCGAGTACAAAGGTCTGGAATATAAGCCGCAGGTAACCGAGATTACCGATGATATGGTGCAGGCCAGAGTTGACCAGCTGGTTTCTTCCGCTACTGTTACGGAAAATGCGACCGAAGGGGAAGCCAAGATGGGGGATACCGTCAATATTGACTTTGTCGGTTATATCGATGGCGTTGCCTTCAGCGGCGGCGATACGATGGGACAGGGTACCAATATCACACTGGGTTCCAGCGGTTATATCGCCAACTTTGATGATCAGATCGTCGGCCATAAGCCGGGCGATACCTTCGATGTAAAAGTGAAGTTCCCGGATGACTACGGCAATGCGGATCTGAACGGCAAGGACGCCGTATTCGAGACAACTCTGAACTATATCGTGAATGAGACCGTTCCGGAGCTGAATGACGAATTTATAAAGAATAACACCGATTACGATACAGTAGATGCATACAAGGAAAGTGTCCGGAAGGAACTTACCGAGAGCTACGCACAGAGTGATGAATCAACCAACAAGGATACACTTTTGAATATCGTGATCGAACGTTGTAATTTCTCCGGCTATCCGGAAACCGAACTGGAGGAGCGTGTACAGCAGACGATTGACCGTTATTCCGATATGGCGCAGGCCAACGATATGGATATGGAAACACTGCTTTCCTCTTACGGACTCGATGCAGATACCTTCCAGTCACAGGTTCGTGCCGCTGTGGAAGACATGATGAAGGAAAGAATCGCCGTGGTTGCAATCGCTGCCAAGGAAGGCATTACCGTAACCAAGGGAGAGGAAGAACTTGCTAAGCAGACCAAGGCTGCCGATTACGGTGTTGCAAAGGTGGAGGATCTGGAAGCTTACGGCATCACCGACGAGGA
>CACYDN010000032.1 GCA_902773185.1 uncultured Lachnospiraceae bacterium
ACCCCGGATTCCAACAATCTGACAGCAACCGCCCGGATTTCTCCGGCGGCCAGCTTCAGAGATGTCACCGAAGTACTGGTGATCATTGACCGGAAACAGGAAGTGACTTACTGATGAAACGAATCATCGTAACAGCTATTTTGATCCTCATTTCTTTTTTGCTGGAAACGACCGTATTTGATTATCATGACCTTACCGGTTTTTCCCCGGATCTTTTGCTGATTCTGACAATGTCGTTCGGCATCATGCGGGGAAGACGGGAAGGCATGCTGACCGGTTTCTTTTCCGGCTTTCTTTTGGATGTCTTTTTCAGCCCGTATATGGGCGGCTACATGCTGCTTTATATGTTTGTGGGCTACATCAACGGATTTTTCCATAAGAATTATATGATGAAGGATGTGATGCTTCCGATCTTTATTTCTGCGGTTGACACCTTCGTCGTACGTTTTGTTGTTTACGTGACCGGCTTCCTGCTTCGGAACCGGACAGAATTCAAGTATTACTTTATTCATCGGATGCTGCCGCAGATGATCGCTACGATGGTGGCAACCGCCGTAATCTATCGCGGCTATGTTCTGATCAATGCCTGGCTGAAGAAATCAGCCTTAAAGAAACGGAGAAAGGATCTGGCATGAAAGCCTTAAGAGATATGTTCCGGGCTCTTTGGGAGCTTTTAACAGAATATGTGAAAAGCCGTATCTTTACCGTGACGGTGATCATTCTGGTGCTCTTTGGCCTGCTCGTGCACCGGCTTTTTGTCTTGCAGATCCGCGAGGGTGTGCAGCATACCGAAAGTGTAAACGTGACTTCGGAAAAGACGCGGAAGGTGAAGGCTGTCCGCGGTGAGATTTATGATGTTAACGGCAAGCTTCTTGCCTACAATAAGGTTTCTTATACGCTGACCTTTGGTAATGACATTGAAATGGCTGACAGGGCGAAGGCGCTCGGTGTTTCCGAAAACGTTCTGAAGAATCAGATTCTGGAGGATACGATCAACATTCTGGAGGCGGATGGCGATAAGCTGGATGTCAGCTTCCCCATTACGCTCAGAAACAATAACCTGATCTTTACGATTTCCGGAAATCAGCTGATTTATTTCCTGCGGGATGTTTACGCCGTGCCGAGTCTCAGTGACCTGACGGACAAACAGAAAAAAGCGGATGCCAAAGCCGTGTTTGAATATCTGCGGGATGAAGTGTTTGATATCGATGATACATTGCCCATAGAGCGGCAGCTTCAGATTGAAGCCTGCCGGTATAATCTCTGGCTGAACCGCTTCCAGCAGTATGTAAATATCGAAATTGCCCATGATATATCCGATAAGAGCCGCGCGGTCATTACGGAAAACATGGATACCCTTCTGGGCATGAATATGAAGGCGGAGTCACGCCGGGTATATAACGATGCAATTTATTTCTCCCACATCATCGGATATGTAGGCACAGCCTCTGAGGAAGATATCAAGTACTACAATGAAAAAGACGAGAATGTGAAATACACCAGTGAGGATGTTGTCGGCAAGACAGGCGTCGAGCAGGTTTATGAGACGCGTCTCCATGGAACGGATGGCGCGGAAACCTTGACGGTCGATGACATGGGAAAGGTTCTGGAGGTTAAGAATTCCACACCGGCCCTTGCCGGAAATAATGTCTATCTTTCCATTGACAGTGATCTGCAGAAATATTGCTATGAAATGCTTGAAAAGGAAATTGCGGAGATTATTGTCAAGAATACGCAGAGTATAAGCTTCCCGCCGGAGGATAACAATAAAAACGTCATTGCCATCACCGATGTATATGCCGGCCTTTTTGCCAATCATCAGATTAAGCTTTCTCTGATGGGGCAGAACGGTTCAACAGCCCTGGAAAAGGATATTTATCGCCGCGTTCTGACGAGAAGCGCCGAAGTGACAGCGAAGATCCGGAGCCTTCTTTCGGATGCACCGGAAAATGTGGTAAATCTCAGCCTGGAATATAAGGATTACATGGAATACATATGTGAAAAACTCCGGGATGAGAAAATCTATGACCGATCCAAGGTAGATGATGACGAAGATACTGTATTTAAACAGTATGTGGAAGGCAGTACCAGCCTGAAAGAATTCCTGCAGCATCTGATTGCCATCGAGGCAATCGATGTGACCTCAATCGAGGAAGACGGAACCTATTACGATTCCGAGGATATCTATAATCTGCTCCGGGAGCACATCATTACAACGCTTCAGAAGGACGAGGAATTTCAGAATAAGATGATCCGTTACATGATCGGCTACGGCGAGATCATGGGCAGTGAGGTCATCCAGCTCCTGTATGATCAGGAGGTCCTGAAAGCAGAAGGAGATAAGCTTTACGAAGAGTATAAGAATGGAATGTATGATTCCTATACCTTTATCCTGAAGAAGATTGAGGCACTCGAAATCACGCCGCAGATGCTTGCTCTGGCTCCTTGCTCCGGTGCTATTATTGTAACGGATGTAAGGACCTCGGAGGTTCGGGCATACGTAACGTATCCGAGCTATGATAACAATTATCTGACCAATTCGGTGGATCCGGATTATTATGACATGCTTTTGCATGATAAGACGAGTCCGCTTTATAACCGTGCGTCCATGATGCGTACGGCGCCCGGTTCCACTTTTAAGATCGTATCCGCAATTACCGGTGTAAATGAAGGTGTGATCGGTCTGGATACGGTAATTACCGATATGGGTGAATTTGAATCGGTATATACCAAGCCTCGTTGCTGGATCTACAGCCAGCAGCACGTAACCCATGGTTCGGTCGGGATTTCCGAGGCACTCGATGTTTCCTGTAACTATTTCTTTTATACCGTAGGATATCGTCTGGCAACTCGGGAAAACGATGAATATAACGATAGTCTGGGACTTGCTTCGCTCAGAAAATATGCCGAGCAGTTCGGCTTCGGTGAGGAGAGTGGTTTTGAGCTGCCGGAGATCAGTCCGAATATTTCGGATTCGGATGCGGTTCTTTCGGCAATCGGTCAGGGTACCAATACCTTTGCGCCAATCCAGCTTTCCAAGTATATAACCGGAATAGCAAATAACGGAGTTGTTTACAATCCGACGCTTCTTTCAAAGATTACGGATTACCAGGGCAATGTTCTGGAAACCTCATCACCGACCCTGTACAGTACGGTTGACTGCGACGCCTCTTTGTGGGACGTGATCCATAACGGTATGCGACTCGTGGTTACGGATGATCTGGAGGATATCAAGCTCCTGAATTCCATCTCCGTCAATATTGCCGGAAAGACAGGAACGGCGCAGGAGAGTGAGGATATGCCTACGCATTCCCTCTTTGTTTCCTATGCACCCTATGAGTCGCCGGAATACTCCATGACGACCGTTATCCAGAACGGATATTCTTCCAGAAATGCGGCAGAGCTTTCCAGCTTTGTCTATGCATACATGTATGAAAAAGAAGCTCTGATCAATATTGAGTTCAACAAAAACAATGTAGGCGGTGATTAACGCTTTATGATGCTCAAAAAACAATATCTGAAGAATTGTAACTACCTCCTCCTCGTGATGGTGCTGTTTGCCATGGCGATGGGGGTAGTTGTGATTGACAGCGTTTCCTCCTACTATACCGGAAAACAGGCGGTCGGTGTGGGGCTCAGTGTGGCAATCATCTTTTTCCTGATGGCATTTGATTATCACATTTTTGTAAAATTCTACATTCCGCTTTATCTGATCAGTACGGTCCTTTTGATGGGCGTTCTGTTCTTCGGTATCAATGTCAACAATGCGACACGCTGGTTTAAACTGGGCTCCATCACCTTCCAGCCTTCGGAGCTGACCAAGGTGATCATGATCATATTCATGGCCCATATTTTGTCGAAACAGATTGAAGAGGATAAGGTCAACACCCTTCGCGGGTTAGCCGTTTTCTGGGGGGCTGCCTTCATTCCGATCATCCTGATCTTCCGGCAGCCGGACCTTTCCACAACGCTTTGTATGTTATTTGTTCTTTTGACAATGCTCTATATCTCCGGCCTCAGCCATAAGATCATCCTGACGGCGCTTTTGATTCTGATTCCGTCGTTTGCGGTCTTTATCTGGTATATTCAGAAGCCGGATCAGAAGCTTCTTTATGAGCATCAGGTCAACCGGATCATGTCATTCATTTATCCTTCCGAGTACCAGGATACCAATGACCAGCAGAACCATTCCATCATGGCTATCGGGAACGGAAGACTGAACGGCAAAGGGCTTTACGCAAAGGATTCGGTAAAAGCATCCGGTATTATTCCGGAGCAGCAGACGGATTTCATTTTTTCTGCAATCGGGGAGAGCTTTGGTTTTGTCGGAAGTATGATAACACTTGCCCTGATTCTACTCATAGTGTTACAATGTATACGTGTGGGCCGCAGGGCCCGGGATGATACGGGTAAGCTCATTGCGATAGGGGTCGGGTGCCTGATCGGTTACCAGTCTTTTATCAATATCGGCGTTGCCACAAAGCTTCTGCCCAATACGGGTATTCCGCTGCCGTTTGCCAGCTATGGTCTATCCTCGCTCATGAGTACGGCCATCGGTATCGGCCTGGTGCTGAATATCAGTATGCAGAAGAAAAAGTATTAGAATTGTTATTAAGAGAAGGTTTTATTGGGGAAAAACTTTTGATCCGGGGGGGAAACATATATGAATATCGTACTGATATCACATGATCCAAAGAAAAAGCTGATGCAGAATTTCTGCATCGCCTACAGGGGAATTCTGGGGAGGCATGATATCTATGCCACGGAAACAACGGGCCGGCTCGTGGAAGAGGCTGCCGGACTTTCCGTACATAAATTCTTAGCCGGCCATCTGGGCGGTGTACAGCAGATTGCCACACAGATTGAGGCCAATCAGATGGATCTTGTGATCTTTTTCCGCGAGACCGTTGACGGTCAGCCGCATAACAATGATTTTTATTCGATCAATATGCTCTGCGATCTTTACAATATACCCTTTGCCTCAAACATTGCATCCGCAGAGCTGATGATCAAAGCGCTGGAACGGGGGGACCTCGACTGGCGTAAGCTCTATAAACATTAGGAGATTCTTATGAAAAAACTGATCCTTTATTGTCTCTGTCTCATAGGCCTCGTGACAGGGTTTTATTTCCTGCTGAGATCGGGGACAAAAGTAGGCAGTGACCGCTATCAGGTCGGTGAGGAGATGAAGATTTCCCGTTCGCCGGATCTTCCTGTTCCCGCGCTCTGCGGCTATCAGACTGAATTTGCCGTACCGTCCGGAGAAGAGGACGTGAATGCCGACGGATTTTCAAAGTCCTGTCCCGTATTCATTATGGTGGATAATGAGACGAAAAATGTGGTTGCTGCGAAGAATGTTTACAGAAGAATATACCCGGCTTCCACGACGAAGATCATGACAGCTATCCTCGTTCTTGATGCAGTCGAAGAGGGAAAGTTCGGACTGAATGATGTCATTACCTTGCAGCATGATACCGTAGTGGAAGATCCGGATGCGGTGGCCAGTGATCTGAATGAGGGCTGTTCCATCACCGTGCGGAATCTGCTCCACGGCCTTTTGATCCGTTCCTACAACGATTATGCCATTATCCTGTCGGAACTCGTTGCGGGCAGTGAATCGGATTTTGTGGACCTCATGAATGCGAAAGCCGAAGAGTTCGGAATGACCGGTACGCATTATGAAAATCCGCATGGTCTGCATGACCCGGGACATTACACAACGGCGTATGACATGTATATTCTGATGCGGAAGGCATCCGCCTATCCGCTGATTGAAGAAATCGACCAGAATCATTCTTATACCTATGAGTATACGAACGCAGCCGGAGAAACGCTTACGGATGATATCAGTCCTACGAACATGTATCTTTCCGGCAATGCCGAGCTTCCTTCCAATATCCGTATACAAGAGTGGAAGACCGGTACCACAAGCCAGGCAGGTCATGTCCTTACCATGAACTGTCTCATCGATGACGGAGAATATACGATTTATTGTGCGGAATACGATGATACAGAAGAACTGTATTCCGATTATTCGATGCTGTTTAATCTGAGGTAAAATACAAACTATGGCAAAGAGACCATCCAGGAATTCCAATGTGGTCCGGTTTACCCGGACTGTCAAATTCAATGCGGCGCTGATCCTGTTTTCCGTGGTGCTCGTTTATGTGGTGGCAAGTATCATCATCTCCATGACGAAAAAGCCCATCACGACCTACCAGATCAGTTCCTCCAATATCAATAACAATATTTCCTGTACGGGAATCGCGCTTCGGGCGGAGAAGGAGGTAAAATCCTCCAAATCCGGTTATCTGATCTACTTTGTCCGGGACGGAGACAGGGCAGCAAAGAATGCGCCTGTCTGCACCGTGGATGAAACCGGCAATGTTATCAAGGAAATCCAGACAACCCCGACTGCGGCTGCCAAAGAGTTTACGGCAGCTGATTATAAGGAAATCCGCGAAGCGATTGATATCTACAAAAACAGTTATAAAGACGAGGAATTCTATACAATCTATAACTTCAAAGGTCAGATTGAAAGTAAGGTCATGGAGCTTTCCAACAGCATCATGGTCCAGATGGTAAAGGATGGTGGCGCAGCCGTTTCCTCAACGCTGGAAACAATCAATGCGTCGGAAAGCGGAATCATCGTTTATTACATTGACGGATTTGAAGCCAAAACGCCGGACAGTCTGGCGGAATCGGATTTCGTGAAAGCCGATTATAAGAAGGATTCCCTGAAGTCCGGAGATATCATGAATTCCGGTTCCACGGTATTCAAAATCGTGACCGATGAAAACTGGAAGATCGTCTGCCAGCTTTCCGAGGATGAAACCTCCGCTATCATGGCCGAGAATGAAATCCATTTTACAATCAACAGCTCCACGCAGGATTTTTACAGCGAATACGAGATCATCCGCAAAGCGGATTCCAATTTCCTCGTTCTTTCGCTGGATAAATACATGATCGACTATATCAATGAGCGGTTTGTGAATATTGAAATCATTATGAACCGCTACGAAGGACTGAAGATTCCGAATTCCTCCATCACGGAAAAGACCGTTTTCAAGGTTCCTGTGGATTACGTGAATCTTACAGATCCGAAGAAGCCGATGATCACCGTTCGGACAATCCATGAGGATGGTTCTCCGGAGGATAAGGAAAAAGAATTGATTGCCTTCAAACATGATGATGAGTTTTATTATGTAGAGGAAACCTGGATGGATGTGGCCACGCAGCTCGTGAAGCCCTACCGGACAGATACATTGGCGGTATCGGCTATGGAGCGTATCCAGCTGTCAGGTGTCTATGTAGCCAATGAAGGAATTGCGGAGTTCACGGAAATTGAGGTCGTGAAATCTCAGGATGAATTCACCATCATCAAGGACGGCCGTCTCCTGAAGGAGTACGACAATATCGTTCTGGATGCGACGGAGGTCAAAGAGAATCAAACGCTGTATTAATCGGTATTTTGAGGCAGGGCGAGCGCGTGTAAACCTGTTCAGGACACTGCTTGCGCACGGACACGGGCACCCCTAGCGGCCGCTTCGCAAAATACGCTTCGCTCGCTAAACTCTCACTTCGTACGCAAAGAACGCATACTCGTGAATCGTTAAGCGCCGAGGCCCGTGACGGTCCTTCACAGGCTTACACGCGCTTCCCTGCCGCATTACTTTACAGTTAATATATAAACAATATAACTCTAGTATAATTTAAGAAGATGAAAGATATGATATACGAACGATATTTAGAAGTTAGAAATGCAATCGATGAGGCGGCGAGAGCCGCCGGCCGTAATCCCGAGGAGATTACACTGGTCGCAGTCAGCAAGACGAAGCCCCTGGAAGATATGGAAGCGCTGGCTGAAAAAGGCGTGAAGGATTTCGGAGAAAACTATCCGCAGGAATTAAAGAAGAAGGCGGAAGCAATCAAGTATCCGGTGAACCTGCATGCAATCGGTCATCTGCAGACCAATAAAGTCCGGATGATCCTTCCTTATACATGCCTGATCCATTCCGTGGATTCGCTTCATCTGGCTGAAACCATAGAGAAAGAAGCGGCCAGAATCGATAAGGTTCAGGAAATCCTGATTGAAGTCAATGCCGCAGAGGAAGAGACAAAATTTGGACTTTCACTTTCGGATACGGAAGCACTTGTTCGTGAGATTGCTGCCTTGCCGCATGTAAGGATTAAGGGTCTCATGACCATCGCACCTTTTGTGGAAAATGGTGAAGATAACCGCCCCGTATTCCGTAATATGCATGAATTACTGCTTGACATAAAATCGAAAAACATAGATAATGTTGATATGGAAATTCTGTCCATGGGCATGACCCATGATTTCCGAACTGCCGTGGAAGAGGGCGCCACGATCGTGCGCGTCGGTACGGCAATTTTCGGCGAGAGAATCTATCACCAGTAAGGAGAAAAAAGTAAAATGGCAAACGGTCGCAAGAGCTTTTTGGATTTATTCAGAATGGACGATGACGACGACAATTACGATGAAGACGATGACATCTTCGATGAAGATGACGCGGATGAATATGAGCCGGCCATAAGGCCCAAAAAACCAAAGAAACAGAAGCCGCCGAAACGCCCGGCTGAGCCTAAACCGCAGCCTGTGGAAAAGCCGCAGTATCGTCAGCCGCAGCAGAAAAGCTCTTACCAGCCTTCTTATCAGGATCGTCCGAGCTATTCACCGAAGCCGCAGTATGCCGCACCGGAAAAACCGGCGCCTGCTCCGGCACCGGCACCCGCTCCGAAAAGAGAGCGTCGGTTTGGTCGTGACAATCTGGTTTCCTTTGATTCCTATGAGAGAAAGAACGTACCGCCTTCCAATGAGGTCTATGTCATTCGTCCCATGGAATTTGATGATGCACAGACGGTAGCCGATTTCCTGAAAAAGGGAAGAGCAACTGTAATCAATATGGAAGGTCTTCAGGTTGAATCCGCACAGAGAATCATCGATTTTATCGGTGGTGCCTGCTACGGACTTGAAGGGGAACTGAAAGCTATTTCCGCCAATATATTTATTGCCGTTCCGGCAAACATGGAAGTGTCCGGCGACCTTCGGGATGAAATTTTGAGCCAGACCTTCGGAACACCGTCACTTTGATCCTGTAGGGGGGAATTGGGAACATGCTGACACCTGTAGATATCCAGCAGAAAAAATTTAAGGGCGGCCTCGGCTACAACATAGACGATGTGAATACCTTCTTTGAAGAAGTGCACAGAAGTTATGAAGAGCTGTATCGTTCTAATGCAGACCTGAAGGAAAAGGTTATTACACTGACCGATGAACTTCAGCATTACAAAATCACAGAAGAGAATCTGGAAAAGTCCCTTCTGCTTGCGGAGAAGAACTCCGAAGAGCAGAGGACCAATGCGGAAATCGCAGCCAGAAATATCGAGCTTGAGGCAAAGAACCGCGCAAGAGAGATCGTAAAAAACGCAGAGGCTGATCTGAAGGATATGCAGAAAGCCATGCAGGAGCTCCGGTCCCGCTACGCGGAATATAAGAGCGCCTTTGCAACACTCTGCCAGGAGCATTTCCATTTTCTTGAGGTGAACGATATCGATGCGGATGCATTTATCGATCCCAGTTACGGTGCTTCCAAGCCGTCAGCTAATTCCGAGTTTCCGTTTGAAAGCTGGGATGGCGATGATAATGGCGGTGGCGGCCTCGGCAGTGCTTCCGCAGTCGGTAAAACACGTGAAGAAAATCGTTCCAGTTCCACAAACGTATACGGCTCCACCCTTGGTGGCACCGGTATAGACCCATTCTTAAAACTGAAAGAAAGCTAAAGCTATGATGACAATCACAAAAGATGGACAACCGGTATATGACATCACACTTGCGGATTCTTTTCATGCGCTTTCCGACTTTCTTGGTGTCTATGACCCTTCGGGGCAGAAAAAATACGGAATTGTATCTGATTCGAAAGTAGCATCCTTTTATTTGGATGCTATTTTCAGTATTGTAAGTGAACATACAAAAAATGTAATAAAGTTTGTCTTCCATGAGGGGGAGGAGAATAAGAAGCTGGAGACTGTGGAACAGCTTTATACGACTTTGATCGAGAACCGGTTTAACCGAAACGATTGCCTCATTGCTCTGGGCGGCGGTGTTACCGGTGATCTAACAGGCTTTGCAGCGGCAACCTTCCTCCGGGGGATTGATTTTATCCAGGTTCCCACGAGCCTGCTGGCGGCCGTGGATTCCAGTATCGGCGGAAAGACAGGTGTTGATTTTTCCGCATATAAAAACATGGTCGGTGCCTTCCATATGCCGAAATTTGTTCTGATCAATACGGCCTGTATGGAAACACTGGACAAACGGCAGTTCGTTTCCGGCATGGGCGAGGTTGTAAAGAGCGCACTCATAAAAGATAAAGCCTTTTTCGAGTGGCTTCTGGATAACCGGGAGGCTGTCGATAAGAGAGATAAAGATGCACTTTCCTATATGATCACCGCATCCGATCTGGTGAAAAAGAACGTGGTGGAAACCGATCCTTATGAAACAAAAGGAGAGCGAGCACTTCTTAACTTCGGACATACGCTTGGACATGCCCTTGAGAAATATATGGATTTCTCATTTATGCACGGAGAATGTGTGCTCATCGGTTCGCTATTTGCCACGGAGCTTTCCTGCAGAAAAGGGCTCCTGTCCCGGGAGGATGCCGATCGGGTCATCCAATATATTCAAACATTCCCGCTTCCGGAGATTCCGAAGGATGCGGATGTGGAGAAAATCGTATCCTATACAAGAAACGATAAAAAGGCTGCAGCTGATGGCGTGCGGTTTATCCTTCTTTCCGAAATCGGGAACGCAGTCATTTCCCGTGATGTGACGGAAGAAGATATGTGCAATGTCTTTCATGATTACTTAAAATGAAAGCCTCCACAGGGAGAAGCTGAGTGCGTGCACTTTACTCGTACATACATTTGATTAGAAACATAAGAATGAGATATGAAACGTAAACAGTACATTGTATTTTTCCTAATAGTAGCTGTACTTGCGGCATTGGATCAGCTGATCAAGTACCTGATCGTTCAGAATTTTGCTTTATCGGAAGAGAAAAGGGTTTTCGGTAATTTTCTGGTTTTAACGTATATCCGGAACGAAGGAACGGCCTGGGGGATATTTGCCGGCAAATTGGTATTTCTGCTTATCCTGACGGCAGTCATCACAACATTGATCCTTTATGTGTTCCATAACATTGCAGGCTACGAAAAAAAATACAGGATCATCCGGATCCTTCTGGCCTGCCTGATGGGCGGTGCGCTCGGAAACTTGATCGACAGAATCCGCCTTCACTATGTGGTGGATTACATATATGTGAAGATCATCCATTTTCCGGTATTCAATTTTGCGGACATTTTTGTGACCTGCAGTGTTATCCTGCTCGTTACCCTAATTATATTTTACTATAAAGCAGAGGACTTCGATGTACTGATCGGTGAAAAGGTCTATAAAGAAGACGGTACCTACGAGGAGAAGCGGAGTGACGGAAATAAATAATGTGTCACCGGCGGATTTGGAACAGAGTTTTTCCGGTTCCGACGGTACAGAATTGAATGAACATGTTTCCGCATTTTCTGCCGATTCCGGTATGATCGGGAAACGGATTGATAAAGTTCTTTCGGAGACTTTTCCCGAAATATCCCGCTCCTATCTGCAACAGCTGATCGAAGAAAATCATGTTCTTGTTGATGGAAAATCTGTGAAACCTTCTTTGAAGCTGAAGGAAGGAAATCAAATAGAAGTGACATTTCCGGAACCGGAGCCACTCGATGTTACGCCCGAGGATATTCCGCTGGATATCCGGTACGAGGATGATGATCTTCTGATCGTGAATAAACCGCAGGGAATGGTCGTTCATCCGGCGGCCGGGAATGAGCATGGCACACTTGTCAATGCACTGCTTTATCATTGCAGCGGAAAATTATCTGCCATCAATGGTGTGGAAAGACCCGGCATTGTACATCGAATCGATAAAGATACCAGCGGCCTTCTGGTTTGCGCTAAAAGCGATGCGGCGCATAAGGGGCTGTCCGAGCAGTTTGCCGTTCACAGTATTACGAGAGTGTATACAGCTGTATGCTACGGACATCTTCCTTCGGAAGAGATTACGGTTGATAAAGCCATTGGCCGATCAAAGGATGACCGGAAGAAGATGGCCTGTCGCCCGGACGGTAAGCGGGCCGTAACACACTTTAAAGAAATAGAACAGCTGAAGGGGTATTCCGTGATCGAATGCCGGCTGGAAACCGGCCGAACGCATCAGATCCGGGTACATGCAGCATCCCTGGGGCATCCGCTCCTGGGGGATACGGTCTACGGACCGGCCAAAACGCCCTTTTCCATGGCGGGACAGACATTACATGCCGGTATTTTGGGTTTCCGGCATCCGGTTACGGGAGAGGATATGTTATTTCAGAGCGAACTGCCGCCGTATTTTGAAAAAATACTGACGCGGCTTCGTCAGGAAAACTGAGACAAAAGCTGAGCGAACCGGGAATAAGGGGTTATTTCCGCATAAATGGTTCGCCAAGCGGCTAACTCAGCAATCCGTATAGAAGGTAAACTATAAAATGGAGGTGCATCAATGAACGTATTTACAACAGACAAAATCAGAAACGTGGTTCTGCTGGGGCATGGGGGCTCCGGTAAGACTTCTCTGGCAGAGGCAATGGCTTATCTGGCCAAGCTCACAAACCGCATGGGTTCCGTAGATAACGGCAACACCGTCAGCGATTATGAGAAAGAAGAAATCAAGAGAAAAATATCCATTAAGACCACAGTAATCCCGATTCCGTGGGATGGCTATAAGGTTAATATTCTCGATACACCGGGTTATTTTGATTTTGTCGGCGAGACAGAAGAAGCCGTTTCCGCAGCTGATGCAGCAATTATCGTTATTTCCGGTAAGAACGGCATTGAAGAAGGTACGAAGAGAGCATGGGAGCTTTGCGAAAAGAGAAAGCTGCCGAGAATGATCTTTGTTACCAATATGGATGATGATAAAGCCAGCTTCCGTGAGGTTGTTCAGAACCTGCAGGATATGTACGGCAAAAAGATTGCGCCCTTCCATCTGCCCATCCGCGAAAATGAGCAGTTTGTCGGCTACGTAAACGTAATCCAGCAGAAGGCAAAGCGCTGGAACGACAAGGGTACGGTAGATAAATTCGACGTGCCTGAGTATTCCCAGGAAAATCTTTCCATCTGCCGTGAGGTTCTTCTTGAGGCAGTTGCCGAGACCAGTGAAGAATTCATGGAGCGCTATTTTGAAGACGGCGGCGAGTCCTTCTCCGAGGATGAAATCCGTGCAGCTATGCGTATGGGCGTTCATGAATGCTCCATCGTTCCGGTTCTCATGGGTTCCAATACTCTGGCACGTGGTATGTATACGCTGATGGCTGATATCGTAAAATACTTCCCGGGTCCGGATATGGTGAAGTGCGCCGGTATCAATACCACCAATAACGAAGTATTCCAGGCAGATCATGACTTCTCCAAGCCGAAGTCAGCTTATGTATTTAAGACCATTGCCGATCCGTACATCGGTAAGTATTCTCTGATCAAGGTAAACTCCGGCGTTCTGAAACCGGATGATGTTCTTTTCAATTATCACAGAGATGCGGATGAAAGACTGGGCAAGCTCTATGTCATTTCCGGCAGTAAGGTGGAAGAGGTTCCCGAACTGCATGCCGGCGATATCGGCGCCATCGGTAAGCTTGCGGTTACACAGACCACGGATTCTCTTTCCACCAGAAAGAATCCGGTGACCTACATCCGTGCATCCCTTTCCAAGCCCTACGTTTACAGACGTTATGCGGCGAAGAAGAAGGGCGAGGAAGATAAGATTTCTCAGGCTCTTGCCAAGCTCATGATGGAAGATCTGACCCTGAAGACCGTGAACGACGGTGACAACGGCCAGGCACTGATCTACGGTATCAGTGCAACCCATCTGGATGTGGTACAGAATGTTCTGGCAGAGAAGTATAAGGTTGAGATCGAACTTCTGAAGCCGAGGATTGCCTTCAAAGAAACCATCCGTAAGAAGGTTGATACCGAATACAAATATAA
>CACYDN010000033.1 GCA_902773185.1 uncultured Lachnospiraceae bacterium
CGCTTGCTAAGCTCTCACGTCGTGTACAAAGAACGTACACTCGTGAATCGCTAAGCACCGAGGCCCGGTATGGTCCTTCAGAGGTCTTATGTCTTCCTGCCACATATACACAAAGCGCCGGGAACAAACCCGGCGTTTGTTATTTTATAGTTTTTCGTTGAACCACTTCACAAGATCTGCGTAAACCACATCACGGTCGAGTTCGTTCAGGATTTCGTGGCGGTCATCCGCGTAGAGCTTGACGGACACATCCAGAATGCCGGCATCTTGGAAGAGCTTAGCGGCACGTTTGACCCCGGTCCCCATATTGCCCACGGGATCCATGGAGCCGGACGTAAAGAGAACCGGCAGATCCTTCGGAATCAGCTTGATATACTTCTTTTTGTTGTCGAAGAGAACGGTCGACAGGAGTGCTTCGTAGCCGCTCAGCGTAAAGGTAAAGCAGCAACGGGGATCCGTATAATAGCTCTTCACAATCTCCGTATCCTTGGTGAGCCAGCTGTTCTCCGGATCTTTGCCGGTCACATCGTAAATCCGGTAGGGAGAAGAGTAGGTCATATCCCGAACCTTCTTACTGCGGTGACGCCATCCTCTGATCTTTGCCATGGAGCGGACAAGCATCAGTCCCGGCATGGTAGCGGAATCCGGCTCCGCACCGGTCCCCATGATAACGGCTCCCTGCAGGCCGCTTCCGCGGTAGGTAAGGTATTTTCGAAGCAGATAGGAACCCATACTGTGACCGAGAATGAAATAGGGAAGGCCGGGCGCAAGGCGTTCACCAAGACGGCGAACCCTGTGGATATCGCGGGTCAGCGTATCGGAGGGATGGTCGTCTCCGATATAGCCCCAGTCCTCAACGGATTGAACGGACTGGCCGTGCCCCAGGTGGTCATGTCCAATCACCAGGAATCCGTTTTGCGTGAGGTATTCCGCAAAATCCGAATACCTTTCTATGTATTCCACCATGCCGTGCACAATCTGGATGACCGCCTTCGGCTGCCCGTCGGGGCGCCAAACAGCTACGTGCAGCATGTTCTTTTTATTGGATGACAGGAGAGTCATATTTTTTTTCATATGGGTAGCCTCCTCAAGAATAATGATCGGTCACAAAACAAACCCGGTACAATTTTAGGTACGTCCGGTACGCAATGAAACGGACGACGGTATATATCTTCACTTTATCATAGACCGGAGAATCTGTCAGCATTTTTCTGTAAAAGGAAGCTGCCGGGAGGCCTCTTTTTTCTTGCATAGGCAGGTGCGGTTTGTTATACTGATAAAAACAAGCAAAAGAGAGGTTCTATCATGGGAGAATTTGAACTTACCTGCTGTTCGACAGTGGATCTTTCACCGGAATGGCTGAAAAAAAAGAATATTCATTATGCGCTGTTTAATTATATTCTGGACGATATCAATTATAAGGATGACATGTGGCAGACCATGACGCCGGATGCGTTTTTTGCCAAGGTGGAGGCGGGTGCAAATTCTTCGACCTCCATGGTGTCCATTGGAGAGTATATGGATTTCTTTCGTCCGTTTCTGGAAAACGGCAGGGATGTGCTTCATGTCTGCCTGTCATCCGGTATCACGAGTTCGGTAGAATCCGCACGCCAGGCGGCGACCATCCTGCGGGAGGATTTTCCGGAGAGAAAGCTCTTCATTGTGGATTCGCTTTGTGCTTCTGCCGGATACGGTCTTCTGGTAGATAAGATGGCGGAGCTTCGGGATATGGGTTTTTCCATTGAGGATGTCAGAGACTGGGCCGAGGAAAACCGGCGGGAGGTCATCCACTGGTTCTTTGTACATGATCTGAAGTACCTCATCAAGGGCGGCCGGGTATCCAAGGCGGCCGGTGCTGTGGGTCAGATGCTGAACATCTGCCCGCTGATGAATGTGGATAACGAAGGCAGATTGGCGCCGCAGGAAAAAATCCGGACCAAAAAGAAGGTCATCCGCCGTACAGTGGAGAAGATGAAAGAGGATGCCAAAGGCGGCGTCAAATACGATAATACCTGCTTTATCAGTTGCACGGATCCGGTTGCCGGAGAGGAGCTGAAGAGACAGGTGGAAGAGGAATTTCCGAATATGAAAGGAAAGGTCAAACTGTTCCGGATCGGGGCAACCATTGCAACCCATACCGGACCGGGAACGGTTGCTCTTTTCTTCTGGGGAGACAAACGTGTGTGAGAAGATCATGAAAACAAAAGATGCTGTACTGAACATGTTGGTGAATAACACGGATAAGTACATTTCCGGAGAAGGCCTGGCGAATGAGCTGGGCCTTTCCCGCAGTTCGGTGTGGAAGGCTGTGGAGGAATTAAGGACGGAGGGCTACAGAATTGATTCCGTAACGCGGCGCGGCTACCGGCTTTCACCGGAGAATGATGTCCTTTCGGTGGAAGGGATCCGGCGGGAGCTTCTCTCGGATCATTCCATGGAAAAACGAAAGGATGCCGGGGAAAAGGTTATACCGGAAATCCGATTGTATCGGGAGCTTGCCTCGACAAACCTGGAGGCGATTCGGCTGATTACCGAAGCACCGACGGCCGAAAAAGAAAAGCTCTTTAATACGGTGATCATTGCGGAATCGCAGTCGGCAGGCCGCGGACATGGAAAACGGCGCTTTTTCTCGCCGGAGGGGGGACTGTATCTCAGTGTGATCCTGAATCCCGAAAGTTTTAACGGCAGGGTCGTATCGCTGCTTGCGTCCATGGCGGTGGCGGATATTGTCGAAGAACTATCCGGTGAAACCACTTCCTTTCTCTGGAAGAATAATATCCTGATCGGCGGAAAGAAGACGGCTGGAATTCTGACGGAACAATCCATGGATCTGGAGACGGGAATCGTAAACGGATTGGTGCTCGGCATTGGAATTCGGACGGATGAGTGGCTTAAGAAAGGCGGGAATATGAAAAACCGTTTAGCAGCGGCACTAGTCAGAAAATCGCTCGGAAACTGGAAGAATCTACCGCTGGACGATTATGAAAAAAAGCTTGCCGGAACAGGAGAGAAGCATACATTTATATCGGCAGAGTATAATGATGGGAAACCGTTTACAGCCCGGCAGGAGGCATATGTAAAAGACGGCCGGCTCAGAATCCGCCCGGAGGATGGACATGTAATCACCCTTGACCGGGGAAGTATTCTATGTTAGCACAATTTTGATTCGTTTTATGC
>CACYDN010000034.1 GCA_902773185.1 uncultured Lachnospiraceae bacterium
GCCGGCTTCTTCGGGGATCCGAATTCCAGCTCGCCGTGATGTGCCAGGATGCAGTGCTGCAATTCGTTTCCAAGCGTGAGCGGGAAATCCTCCTTCTCGCGGATCTTGTCCCGGATCATCATGGTACCGATCACGATGTGGCCCATCAGATTGCCCACATCCGTATAATCGTTCTCCGGAAAGGCCGAAAGTTCGTAAACCTTTCCAATATCATGGCAAAGGGCGGATGTGATCAGAAGATCACGGTTTAACAGCGGATACTGCCCTGCCATAAAATCACATATTTTTGTCACGGAAAGTGTATGCTCCATCAGACCGCCGCGAAAAGCATGGTGGATGGAACGCGCCGCGCTCCGCTCGGAAAACCGTTTCCGGAAGGCCCGGTCTTTTATGAAGATTTCCTGCAGGAGCCAGTTCAGATTCGGATCCTTTACGGAACCGATGAAGCCGTCCAGTTCATCATCCATCCGGGTTGCGTCCCGCTCCGAACACGGCATGTACTCTTTTACATCGTACTCCCCTTCCCTTGCCGGGCGGATCCGGCGGATGTTCAGCTGCGGCTGCTCACGGAACACGGTGACCTGCGCCTCCACATAGACGTAACTCATCTCCTCAAAATGCTCCGTCCCGGCCAGCTCCCAGATTTTCCCGTCAATGGTACCGGTCTTATCCTGCAGAACCAGGCTGCAATATTTTTTTCCACCCTTCGTCAGGGCATTGGTCTTCGTTTTGCAAAAATAAATCTCGGAGATCATATCTCCTTCTCTCAGTGATTCAATGTAATTCATAGTTACTCCGTTTTCTTAAGTTTTATACTTTCCAATGACGATTTCGGGAAAAGGGCCGAGCCGAATGACCGGGGCCTTTTGCTTCCGATTCCGGTTTTACTTCTGGATCAGAATTTCCGTATTTCCTGTATGCTTCGGTTCGCTGCTCTTCACCTTCTTCAGCGTGAAAACAAATTCCGAACCTTCGCCCAGCGTACTCTTCACCTCAATGGTTTCATTATGTGCCTTGATGATTTCCTTGGTTATGGCAAGCCCCAGACCCGTTCCATGCTTATCCATACCGCGGGAGGCATCATCCTTATAAAACCGGGTCCAGATTTTCTTCTGCGTGGACTCGGACATACCGATACCCTCATCCTTAATCGAAATCTGCAGCTTTTCATCCAGCTCATTGATGGTCACATAGATTCTCTTCCCCTCCGGGGTGAATTTGATTGCATTGTCGATCAGATTATAAACCACCTGCTGAATCTTGGTCTTGTCACCGGCCACCATCGTATTCTCCGCATGGTTATTCAAATAGATGGAAATATTCCGGTCAATACACTTAATCTCGAATGTATTGAGGGTGGAACGGATAATATCGATAAAATCGAATTCACTCATCTTCAGATACGTACCGTAAATCTGCAAACGGTTCAGATCCAGAAGACCCTGGGTAAGCTTCGTCAGTCGCTGTGTTTCATCCAATACGATATTCAGATATCGTTCCTGCTTCTCCGGCGGGATGGTTCCATCCAGCATAGCCTGCACGTAACCGCGGATACTCGTGAGCGGCGAACGGAAATCATGCGAGATATTGGAAACAAAATCCCGGCGGTAATCCTCCAGCTTGGACAGCTCGGATGCCATGTACTCAAGGTTGGATGCCAGCTGTCCGATTTCATCCTTCCGCTGAATATTGGCCTTCGTATCAAAGTTTCCCTTGGAATACTCTTCCGCCACCACAGAAAGCTTCCGGACAGGACGGATGATCTTTCTCGAAATCAAGGACAGGAACAAAAAAGAAATGGCTATGATGAAAAGACAGGGAATAACGCTGACACTGTATGTGTATCGCATTGTTCCGGTTATGTTCTTAATGGATGAATTTAAGAGAATTGAACCGGAAAATCCTTCTTTAAAATCATTAGTGTAATTAATTGGCACATTCACCGTGAGAACCTTTTCATTATAGGTTCCATGAAACGTCCCCACCTTGGAAAACGACTTCTCCAAACGGAAACCGGGCTCCAATCGGAAGATATTATTGGGTGGTGGTGTGACCACCCGGAGCGTATCCGCATCTGTTGTGGTTGCATCCGGTGTTTTTCCAAAGATGGTGGATGTGGAAAACACGGTGCCATCTGCGGAAATATACCAGATATCCGCATCCAGTGTGGCTGCAAAATAGTTTAAGATTGCAAATAGATTTTCACTTTGGTCATCATGACTATTGAGATAAATCGTAATGTAGGCAGCCACGAGATGACCATCGTTCTCCATCGCCTTTCTTTTTTCGGAAAGCATGGAGCGCCTCGCAAAATAAGAAATAAAAAACAGCAAAAAAATGAAGGACGTGATGAGTATCACCAGAAACGCTATGTAAATTCGGTCAAACAGGGAACGTTGCATTTATTTTACCTCAAATTTATAACCGATGCGCCATACCGTAGAAATGGACCAGTTGAAATTTCCCACCAGCTTTTCCCGAAGACGTTTCACGTGGACATCCACAGTCCGGGAATCACCGATGAAATCATAGCCCCAGAGCTGGTTGAGGAGCTGTTCGCGGGTAAAGACCTGATTGGGACGGCTGGCCAGGAAATAGAGAAGCTCCAGTTCCTTCGGCGGCATGTCGATCCGTTCTCCGTTCAAAGAAACCGTATAGCTGGAGATATTCACGATAAGACCCGGATACTCCACAAAATCACCGATATGATCCGAATCCTGGCTGACATTCTCTTCCGGTACCTTCGCATCCTCAACACGGGACTGCCCGGTTCTCCGAAGAACCGCATGGACTCTTGCCACGAGCTCGTTGGAATCGAAGGGCTTCTGGATATAATCATCCGCGCCCATCTTGAGACCGAGGACCTTATCAAACACCTCACCCTTGGCGGATAAAATGATGATCGGAATATCACTGGTCTTCCGGATTTCGCCGCATACGCCATAGCCATCGATGCCCGGAAGCATCAGATCCAGAAGCATCAGATCCGGATGAAATTCCGCAAACTGTGCGATAGCGGATTCGCCGTCCGCCGCAATTCTGGTTTCGAAACACTCCTTCTCCAAATACAGGGAGATCAGTTCTGCAATGTTTTCGTCGTCATCAACGATCAAAATCTTTGGTTTTTCCATAACGTCTCCTTTTCATCAATACAGATTCTTTCTTACACCCAAATCACTTGGCTGTCACAGTTCTACAATGGTAACGCCGGCGTCACCCTCGCCGTACTCACCGCTGCGGAATTTCTTCACATAGGATGTCTTCCTGAGATGCTCCGCAATGGCCCGTTTCAGCGCCCCGGTTCCTTTTCCGTGGATAATGGTTACAGAGGAAGCATGCGCAATGAGAGCATCATCCAAAAACTGATCCACCATATGAAGGGCTTCATCCACAGTCTTGCCCAGAAGATTCAGTTCCGGCTTAAAGGTCATGGCATTTGCCATATGGCCAAAGCCTGTATGAATAGCCGCCACCGGCTGCTCCTCTTCCGCCGGTGTATCCAGAAGCTCCAAATCGTCTGCCGGGAAGCGGGAATTCAGAATACCCATTCCCACCAGAAAGCGTTTTTTCGCATCCGGTCCTTCCAGAATCTTCCCTTCCGTATCCAAGGAAAGAACAAGAACGGTATCACCGACCTTCAGTTCGCCGGTCTTCCGGCCGGAACGTTTCTTCGCCGGTGCATGCTTCTCATAGCTTCCTGCTTTTTCCCGCAAACGGCTTCGCTTCTTCTCCATATCCTGAATAGATGCCCCGCCCGGATTCTTTTTCCACTTGTTGAAGTCACGGATAGCCTGATCCGCCTCTTCCTTCGCATCCTCAAGGATCAGTCTGGCTTCTTCCTTTGCTTCGTCCAGAAGCTTTTCCTTCTTTTCCTTCAGGGTTTTCTCCTGCTCACTGAGCCGCCGCTCCAGCGTCTCTGCACTGCTCCTGGCAATCCGCGCTTTCTCCGCATCCTGCTCCGCTTTCTTCCGAAGGCTGTCCAGTTCGGAAAGAATTTCTTCCATTCTTACCTGGTCCTCCGCCATGCCGGCGCGGGCTTCCTCTATGATGGATTCCTCCATCCCGAGGCGTTTCGCTATAGCAAACGCATTGGAGCTTCCCGGTACACCGATCAGAAGACGGTAGGTGGGCTGCAGTGTTTTCTCATCAAACTCGCAGGAGGCATTCATGACGCCATCCTCGGAAAGCGCGTAGGTCTTCAGCTCCGTATAGTGCGTCGTGGCCATCACTCTCGTGCCGCGGTTCTTCAGACTGTTCAGAATCGCGATGGCAAGCGATGCGCCCTCCGCCGGATCGGTTCCGCCGCCCGGTTCATCGAAAAGGCAGAGGCTCCTGTCATCCGCATGCTCGGTAATATAAATGATATTCTTCATGTGCGAAGAAAACGTGGAAAGATTCTGCTCAATGCTCTGCTCATCCCCGATATCCGCAAAGACATCGGTAAATACGGCAAGGCACGATCCCGCCAGTGCGGGAATATGAAGCCCCGACTGTCCCATCAGACTGAGAAGTCCCAGTGTCTTCAGGGATACCGTTTTACCGCCGGTATTCGGGCCTGTCACGATCAGCGCCGTATAGCTGTCGCCCAGACTTATGTCAACCGGAACGGCTGTTTTTTGATCAAGGAGCGGATGCACCGCCCGCTTTAATTCTACGATTCCATCCTCGTTAAATTTCGGTTCGGATGCTTTTCCGGCTCTTGCATATTTTGCCTTGGCAAAAATAAAATCCAGTTCTGTCAGGATGCGGTGGTCTTCCGTGATCTCCGGCACGCAGGCACCTGCCATGGCAGAGAGATCTGCGAGGATCTTCTGCATCTCCTCTTTTTCATCATCCATGAGTTCGCGGATGGTATTATTCAGCTGCACGGCCTCCATGGGTTCGATAAAGAGTGTGGAACCCGAGGCTGACCTGTCATGGATCATACCGGAAAAATGGCTCTTATGCTCTGCCCGGACAGGGATACAGTAGCGGCCGTTCCGCTGGGTGATCAGCGCATCTGTGAGAAGATTCTGATCCGCCGTGGACCGAAGGAGCCGTTCCAGAAGCTTGTGCAGCTCTTTATTTTCACTTTCAATTTTCTTGCGGATCGACCGAAGGGCCGGAGACGCATCATCCGCAAAGGTCTCCGAATCCAGAAGACAGCGGCGGATTTCCGTAGAGATATCCCGGAGAACCGTCAGGTCATGGAACCGTCCTGTCAGAGAATCCATGCCCCCATCCTCGCGTTCCTCGGGAAGAAGGCCGTAGGTCCTTACACTGTCTGCCGTTTCCAGAAGTGCGGCAATATCCAAAAGCTCTGCCGCATCCAGCGAAGCATGTATCTCCAATCGTTTCAGGGAGCCCAGTACATCTGTGACACCGGCAAAAGAAAGATTGCCATCTTTTTCCAACCGAAGAAAAGCATCTCTCGTTTCCTCCTGTGCCTGTTCGATATCCGTCCGGTCAGTCATAGGAACGAGATGCCAGCATTTCTTTTTTGCGCCGCGGGATGCTGCATACCCCGCCAGCTGTTCCAATATCTTGTTATACTCCAAAATCCGGAGTGATCGTTTGTTCATGATTCCGTTCTCTGGTTTCCTTTTGTTATCATAAATGCCATTATCGTTTTATTTTATCATATTCTCGAAATAAATGAAAGAAGAAACGGGCCTGTAAAACCCGTTTCCTGATGATTCATGATATAGATTTATAAAGTCTGCAGGAAATGTTCAATCCTGCCCATGGCCTCACGGAGCTGCTCAATGGAATATGCGTAGGATATCCGGAGGAATCCTTCCCCACAGTCACCGAATGCCGTACCGGGTACGACCGCGAGCTTTTCCTGCCGGAGAAGCCGGGTGGCAAATTCATCGCTGGTAAGCCCGAAGCTCTTGATGCAGGGGAAAATGTAAAACGCTCCCAGCGGCTCGAAAGCCGGCATGCCCATGCTGTCCAGCTTCTTCAGGAGATATTTTCTTCTCTCATCGTAAGACCTGCGCATCTCGGCAATATCACTGTCGCCGTTTTTCACAGCCTCCAACGCGGCATACTGACTCGTGGTAGGTGCGCACATGATACAGAACTGGTGAATCTTTGTCATCAGCTTGGCAACCGGTTCCGGTGCGAATGCATACCCCAGCCGCCATCCGGTCATCGCATACGCCTTGGAAAAGCCGTTTACAACGATGGTTCTCTCCTTCATTCCCGGAAGCGAGGCAATGCTGCAATGCGGCTCTTCACCGTAGGTCAGTTCGGAGTAGATTTCATCGGAGATCACATAGAGGTCATTCTCCTTACAGATTTCCGCAATCGGCAGAAGATCCGCCTTCGTCATGATCGCACCTGTCGGATTATTCGGGAAGGAAAGCACGAGCACCTTCGTTTGCGGCGTGATCGCATCCAGTAATTCCTGCGGCGTCAAACGGAACTGGTTTTCGTTTTTCAGCGCGATGGTCACAGCCTTTCCGCCCGCCAGGTTGACGCACGGCACGTAAGAAACATAGCAGGGTTCCGGAACGATCACCTCATCGTCCGGATTCAGAAGCGCCCGAAGCGCAAGGTCGATTCCCTCACTGCCGCCAACGGTAATGAGGCACTCGGTTTTTCCATCGTAATCCACTGCGTACTTATTCCTGTACCAGTCGGCAAGTGCTGTGCGGAGCTCCATCAAACCGGAATTGGATGTGTAAAAGGTTTTGCCCTTCTCCAATGAATAGATGCCTTCATCCGCAATATGCCACGGCGTATCAAAATCCGGTTCGCCGACACCAAGGGATATGGCATCCGGCATCTCGCTCACAATATCAAAAAACTTTCTAATGCCGGAGGGTTTCATCTCAACGGCGATCTGGTTCATTCCTCTCATGATATTCCCTGAATCCTTTCATCTCCACCGCGTTCTTCACTGAAGATTTCCTGGTGTTCCTTGTACTTCTTCAATACGAAGAATGTCGCTGTAGACTCCACTGTCTCCATCGGGGCAATCTTATCGTACACAAACCGGGCAATTTCCTTCATGGTGCTGCCCTCGATGGTCATGATGAGATCCGACTTGGAACCGGAAATGAGATAAACCGATTTCACTTCGGAGAACCGGCTGATCCGCTCTGCAATCCGGTCAAAGCCTTCTCCGCGGATTGGAGATATCTTCACCTCGATCATGGCGGTGACTTTTTCCTCATTTACCTTGTCCCAGTCGATCAGCGCATGATAGCCGCAGATGATCTTCTCCTGTTCCATTTTCTTTATCTCTTCCGCCACAACTTTAGGCTCCAGTCCCAGCATGGCCGCCACCTCATCCGGTGTAAGCTTTGCATTTTTTTCGAGTAAACGAAGTATATCCTCGCGCATAATGCCTCCAATCTGTCTAATGGTCTTCTCCACCATAAACCATGTATCTTTTACGCCGAAACAGCCGATTTCATGATTTCGGATACACCGTTTTCGAATCAGCTGCCGGGTGAATCATAACGATTTCTATTTTACTGCCTGCCTCAGGAATGTGTCAACCTATAATCTGCGGAGGCAGATTAATCTCCACATTTTACCTTCCACTCTCTTTATATTCGATAATCATCAATAAAACGTTCACGGCCGCTCTTTTGGGAATAGATTTTTCTGGCCTTCTCTTCTGTGAGTACGCCTGCTGCGCCGTATGGAATACCCGCCTTGCGAAGCGCGTCCGCTACTTCATCGAGCTTTTCCTCCGGGCATATGGCCACGAGCCCGCCGGTCCCACAAAGCTCATACGGATTCAGCTTCAAGTATTCACAGATTTCAATCGTTTCCTGACGGATGGGGATGGCCTCATTCAGAACCGTCACACCGAAACCGTTCCTTGCTGCAATTTCAGAGATGGCCCGGGACACACCGCCGAAGGATACATCCTTCATTTCATTTACTCCGCAGGCATGGATCACCTCAGCTGCCGGCCTTGCCGACAGACAGCCGGGATTCGTGATTTTCACCAAATAGTTTTGTGCAAACGGCTGGTTCGGATCTGCCTGAAGCTTTTCAGCAAGGAGGGATGCGCCAAAGGCACCGGCATGACCGGTTACGATTACAACGTCTCCCCCTCTTA
>CACYDN010000035.1 GCA_902773185.1 uncultured Lachnospiraceae bacterium
CGAGTCATCAGGATACACATTTATGTGGTATCCTGTTTGACGAGCCCGTATCACCGGGCAGGAATGCTTTATCCTGCCCGCGTGTGCCAGGTGAGAGGGAGAATGAAAATGAGTAAAAGAGATTGGAAAGCGGGAAATATGCTGTATCCCGTTCCGGCTGTCATGGTCAGCAGCAAACGGCCGGGAGAGAAACCGAACATCATTACCGTCGCCTGGGCGGGAACCATCTGCTCGGATCCGGTGATGCTGTCTATTTCCGTCCGGAAGGAACGGCATTCCTATGACATCATCCGCGAGACGGGAGAGTTTGTGGTGAATCTGGTGTCGGCGGACCTTACAAGAGCCTGTGACTGGTGCGGTGTACGTTCCGGAAAAGACTATGATAAGTTTCAGGAAATGCAGCTCACACCTTATACATCCAAGTGGATGGAGACGCCGGCCATCGAGGAGAGCCCGGTGAATCTGTATTGCAAGGTAAAGAAGGTGGAAGAGCTGGGAAGCCATGACATGTTCATTTCCGAAGTGATCGGTGTTACGGTCGATGAGGCGTATTTTGATGAAAATGATCGCTTTGATCTGGGTGCGGCGGACCTTATGGCATATTCCCACGGCGAATATTTCCGTCTCGGTGAAAAGCTTGGCAAGTTCGGTTATTCCGTAAAAAAGAATTAATGGAGAAACTGTATGCGGATCATGATCAATCTGAAACAATTGGGTAAAAAAGGGCGACGGGTAAAACCTGTGCCCTTTTTCTATAACCGGTGTCCGGGAACGGTGGAAGAGCTGATTGAAGCTACGGTGGATCTGATGCTTCAGGTCTTTCGGGAAAAACAGGAGGCTACAAAAGAGGATGCGGTTCCGGAGGCTTTGGCAGAGGAAACCATCCGGGATATGGCGGAGATCGGCCGGGTGGCCTTTGGTTTTGTATACAATGAGACTGTACCCGACCGGAAGAAGGCAGTGGAAACGGCACTTCTGGCGTATCGGGACGGTCTCGTCAGGGTCTTTGTGAACGGAGAGGAAGCAGAGGTTCGGGAAGGAAAAACGCCGCTTCAGATTGCGGAAGATGATGAGGTGACCTTTGTCCGGCTGGCCATGCTGGCCGGGCGGATGTGGTAGAAATGACAATTTGGACGTATCGTGCCTTTGTGCGGCATGATTAAATAAAGAAAACGGCTGTTCCCGGAGTGGATTCGCGGACAGTCTGAAGAGGGGGATAATAAATTATGGATGATCTGGAACGGGGAAAGATTGCGGAAGAAGTGGGAAATGCTTTTTCCAAAGCGAACAGGGAGCTTTCCAAGTCCTTTGGGAAACAGATAGATGAATACATTCAAAACCGGGATGATGCCTACAGGACCGGCAGGGTGGAAGATCTGCCGGACAGCTTTGGGCTAAGGCTCAGAAAACATCTTCTGGCCGGCGGAAAGCCGTCCGAATTCTTCCGGGAAAACATGGGAAAGATGAAGGGGTATATTGCGGAGGAGCTTCTTCCGTATTTTTACACCAGTGTGGACAGTGTAAACGAATGGCAGGTGGAATGGGCGAGCTTTTACCGCCGTTCCTACAGGGGAAAGACGGATTATACGCTGTATCTGAACCGTTTTCCGAATATTCTGGATGCCTACCGGAGACTAACAAACTATGGCTGTGACATCTATTCCCTATATACCGGTCAGTTGCCCGAAAAACTGGCAGTCTACCTGAAACGGCGGGAAATCGATCCGGTTCCGGATTATTATCTTGCGGCCAGACTGGACGAGGGCGATAAGAAGCTGGAGGAGCTCATCACCGGAACATTTTACGAAGATACGGGAGCCGTGAATGTCAATCTGATCCGCGGCATCCTGATGAGCCATAACGAGAAGATGTACGAGGTGCTCGGAAAAACGCTTGTGGCAGCCAGACTTTCCGAGGGACTTCGGCAGGCCATTTGTGAGAATATGGATTTCGGCACGCCGGGCGGTTTCCTTTATCTGCTGCGGGTGATCCTGGAGAATGATCTTGTAAGGTTTGCTTCGATCAAGCGTGCACTGGCCACCTTTACGGGAATCTATGCACTGGAGCTGAAGGATGAGAGCCGGATTGCCGAAAAAACGATCAGACTCATTGCGGAGGCGCTGACGGATGAGAGCTCTGTCGAGAGAATGCTGGCTTCGGAGGACAGCATGGAAATCTTTACCGGACTTTGGTCGATCGGTCTTACGGAAATCCGTGCGGCCATGGACCGGGCCGTCAGATTATCCACGGAGGGGAGCCGCCACCAGCGGCTGGTAGCCTGCTATTTCCTCTCAAGTATTCCGATTCCTTACGCATTAAACAGCGCGGCGAAGGAAATTGTCCGCCAGTTCAGCGATGATGATGAAACCCTTGCGCTGATCATGCCCCGGTTTATGGAGCGGGTGAGTGACAGGATTTTCGAGACGCTTTATCCCAAACGGAGCAGATATAACTATGTGGACAGGCGAGACAAGGTTTCTGTAAGCTACGGCTGGTATTTTGACAGTCCGGAGGAATGCAGAGAGTTCAGTGATCTTTTATATACTGTTCTGGAACGGATACCCAAAAAGGGACTGGTCTTTGAACCCTCCGTTTTTCCGTGGCACAGAGAAACCCTTTCCCGGGCGAATATTGCGATTCGGATCATTTTCTGTGCCAGCGCCCTGCAGGACGATACCTTGATCTTGAAGGCAGCCGGACTTCTCCCGGATACCGGTTCGGAATACAGCTATCGGGCCGATTCCATTGAACTTCTTCTCCGGCAACCGGATTCCCCCGATTTACTCCGGATTCTGACCGAAGCAGTGGCGGATCCGCAGGATCTGGCCAGGGATATTGCCTTTCGCCTTATGGAGCAGGAGATGAATGACGACAGGTCCAAGGCACCGAATGGCGTTGGGGCACCG
>CACYDN010000036.1 GCA_902773185.1 uncultured Lachnospiraceae bacterium
ATCCACCTTTGGTGTGAATATGCTGGCGCTTGTAAACAACGAGCCCAAGGTGCTTACGCTTCCGGAAATGCTGAAATACTATATTCTTCATCAGGAAGATGTTGTCAGAAGAAGGACGCAGTACGAATTAAACAAGGCGGAAGAACGTGCACATATCGTAGAAGGTCTGCTGATAGCCATCGACAATATTGATGAAGTGATCCGGATCATCCGCGGTGCCGAAAATGTGCAGGCAGCCAAGGAAAAATTGATCGAGCGTTTCCAGCTCAGCGAAAAGCAGGCGCAGGCTATTGTGGATATGCGTCTTCGTGCTCTTACCGGTTTGGAAAGAGAAAAGCTGGAGGCTGAGTATAAAGAACTTAAGGCTGAAATTGAAAGACTTCGTGCCATTTTGTCAGATCATAAGAAGCTTCTCGGTGTGATCCGGGATGAGCTGATGATCATCTGCGAAAAATACGGTGATGAAAGAAGAACAAAGATCGGCGAAGATGTGGATGACTTTGTGGATGAAGACCTGATCGATGATGATCCGGCCGTAATTGCCATGACACATCTCGGCTATATCAAGCGGATGACCGTGGATGAATTCCATACCCAGGGAAGGGGCGGAAGAGGTATCCGGGGCATGCAGACGATTGAGGATGACTTCATCGAAGATCTGCTCATGACGACGGCACTCCATTACATCTTGTTCTTTACCAACCGGGGCAGAGCTTTCCGGCTTAAAACATATCAGATTCCGGAGGCCGGCAGAAATGCAAGAGGCACTGCCATCATCAATCTGCTGAATCTGGCACCGGATGAAAAGGTAACGGCCATCATTCCGTTGAAGGAATATGTTGATAATAAATATCTTATCATGGTGACCAAAAAGGGTCTTATTAAGAAGACACCGCTTATGGATTACATCAATATCCGGAAGAACGGCCTGATCGGTATTGTTCTCCGGGAGGATGATGATCTGATCGAAGTAAAAACAACCGATAATACCCGCGAAATCTTTATGGTGACGAAGAAGGGTATGTGCATCCGGTTTAAGGATACGGATCTTCGGAGTACAGGTCGGTCCTCCATGGGCGTGAAGGCTATCGACCTTGCGCCGGGCGATGAAGTGATCGGTATGCAGATGAATATCCAGGGAAGCAGCCTTCTTATGGTTACCGAAAAGGGTATGGGTAAACGGACGAAGCTTTCGGAATTCCGTCTGCAGAATCGTGGCGGCAAGGGCCTTACGGCCTATAAACCGTCGGAAAAAACAGGTGAGATCGTCGGTGTGAAGGCTGTGGATGATGATCATGAGGTTATGCTCATTACCACAGGCGGCGTGCTGATCCGGATCAAGTGCAGCGAACTGGCCTGCTACAGCCGGTATGCTTCCGGAGTCAAGGTCATTCGTGTTGAAGAAGGTAACGAAGTAGCAAAAATTGCAAAGGTACGTGCTTATGAAACAGCGGATTATTCGAATGAGGAAGATGAAGAAAAGGATGATGCGTTAGAAAAGGCAGGTACGGAAGAATTTGCGAATGAAACAGGTACAGATGAAGCATCTGCGGAAGAAGTAACAGAAACTGCCGAAGAAAAAGATGTTTCTTCGGAGCCCTATGTGGACGCCGGCATCGACAAATTACTGGATGCTGCTGAAAAAGATTCGACTGAAGAATAACAGCGCCGATCGTATCCGGAAGAACCGGAGGTTCGGAGCGGTTACGAAGCTGAAAAGAAAAAGGATGTGATTCGCCCATGGATATGGACAAATTTAAAGAAAGTATAAACCAGTTTTCCGATACGGCAAATATGGAGCATTTCCTACTCGTTGTTGCCTACTGGCTGGCTGTGATCTCTGCTATTCTACTTGCAACGATTGTCGGGCTCAAGGTTTACAATATCTATAAGGGCTGGAAAATGGGCAAGAAATTAGGAGACAGGGATGATTTTCTGTAAAAAAAGGATGGTATGATGAGAGAACTGGATGCGGATTATATTGCCGGTGTAGTTGCGGATATGTGTATCCGCGCAAACCTCAGCCTTTCTCCTGCCATGCAGGAGAGGATTTATGCGGCCAAAGAGGCGGAAAGAAGCCCGATCGGAAAAAAGGTTCTGGGTCAGCTTCTGGACAATATGGCTATCGCGGAAGCACAGGCCATTCCGATCTGCCAGGATACGGGTATGGCGGTCTTCTTTGTGAAGGTTGGCCAGGATCTTCATATTAACGGAAACCTGACGGATGCCATCAATGCAGGTGTCCGGAAAGGATACAAGGATGGATATCTTCGGAAATCGGTTGTCGGTGACCCGCTCATCCGGGTCAATACCAATGACAATACGCCGGCCATTATCCATTATGATATTGTTCCCGGCGATAAGCTGGAAATCCTGATCGCACCAAAGGGTTTTGGTAGCGAGAACATGAGCCGGATCTACATGTTAAAGCCGGCTGACGGGATGGATGGTGTCAGAAATGCGGTGCTGGAAACCGTAAAAGATGCCGGTCCCAACGCCTGCCCTCCCTTTGTGGTTGGTGTAGGTATCGGCGGCGATTTTGAAATGGCTGCGATTTTGGCTAAAAAAGCATTAACGAGAGAACCGGGCGAGGCATCTCCGCTTACCCATGTGGCAAGACTTGAGGCGGACCTTCTTTCCGCCATCAATTCTCTTGGCATTGGACCGGCCGGACTCGGTGGTGCCATTACTGCGCTTTCGGTGCAGATAGAAACCTATCCGACACATATTGCGGGACTGCCTGTGGCTGTGAATATGTGCTGTCACGTAGACAGACATGTAAGAATGATCCTGTAATGTTATAAAGAATGAGGTTATGGTATGGAAACAAGACTGACGGTTCCGGCAGATGAGGAAACTCTGAGGGAGCTCCGCGCCGGTGATTATGTATATATCAGCGGAACAATCTATACGGCAAGGGATGCCGCCCATAAGAGAATGTATGAAACCATTCTGTCAGGCGGGGAACTTCCTTTCCCTCTTCACGGGAGTTTTATCTATTATCTTGGACCGACTCCCGCAAAGCCGGGGGACGTGATCGGTTCCGCAGGACCGACAACATCCAGCAGAATGGATAAATATACACCGCTTCTTCTGGAATACGGCCTTGCCGGGATGATCGGGAAGGGAAAACGGAGTGAAGAGGTGCGGCAGGCCATCCGCGACAGGAAGGCGGTTTATTTTGCTGCCGTTGGCGGGGCCGGAGCACTGCTCTCCAAGTGTATCACTTCGTCAGAGGTGATTGCCTATGAAGATTTGGGAACGGAAGCAATCAGGAAGCTTACGGTAGAAAACCTTCCGGTGATCGTAATCATTGACAGTCAGGGAAACAACCGTTATGAAACCGCAGTGGAGGATTACCTCCGATCAGCGAGTGCCGCCGTGTAAGGCGGAATGGAGAAATATATGGGGGATTTTAGTATCCGGGGAATCCGTTTTGGGGATGGGATTCCGAAAATATTTGTACCGGTCACGGAACGGACGTCTGAGTATATCCTGAAAAAAGCAAAGGATATTACGGAAAAGGCCGACGAGCTGGAGAAAATGTATCCGGAAAGCACGGCAGCCAGACTCACGGGTCTGGAACTAAGGGCGGATTTCTTTGACAAGGTAACGGAGAGGGAAGCTTTGCAGGAGCTTCTTTCCGGTCTTCGGCGCATTGTAAAGGACCGACTTCTTCTTTTCACGTATCGGAGTGAAGAGGAAGGCGGCGAGCTTCGGCATGACAGGGCAGAGGCAATGATTCCGGATATTTACAGCCGGGTTATTGAGTGCGAAAAAGCAGATCTGATCGATGTGGAGCTTGGAAGCGGTAATTATCGCGTGGCCAGAATTGCCGTAGGCGCACATTCCCATAACATGGGCGTGATCATGTCGTTTCATGATTTCCATGAAACCATCCATACGGAACGGGCCATTCAGATGATGCAGGATATGGTAACGCTTGGCGCGGATATTCTGAAGATTGCCGTTATGCCCGAGACGGAAATGGATGTGGAGAGAATGACAGATCTTTCCATGCAGGTGAATGGAGTCATTCCTTCCGATCATCTCTTTTCCAAACCGGCTGTCATCATTTCCATGGGTGAAATGGGCCGGGAAAGCCGGATCAACGGGTTTACCACCGGTTCGGTCATTACCTTTGCTGCGGCAGGAAAAACCTCTGCACCCGGGCAGTACAGCATGGAAGAAATATTCCGGATTTTTGCGGAACAGGAAAGCGTAGTTAACCGGTAATAGCTTTGCCGGGCAGAACAGAAAACATAATAATTGCGTATAAAAAACGCCGGAGAGATAAATCAGGATCTTTCCGGCGCTTCTGTTTAATATGTGATTCGCATTCTGTTTCATTTCGCGAACGAAACGGAATCGGATCTTTTACGTCTTATCTTTTATGAGAATAGTTCGACCTACGCTTTCAGTGTTCCGGGAATCTTGCCGTCGGGTGCGGCCGCGGGGGCATGCGTTTCGTCCTCACCGGGAAGCGGGAATTTTACTCCCCAGGCTTTCCGAAGCTTATCGGTGAAGTCACAAAGCATACGAATATGGTTATGCGTATTTTCCGGTGTTTCGGTACGGCCGACGATAACAGCTTCGCGGGCTGCCAGGAACTGGTATTCATAACCGGAAATCTGTCTCTCCGGCGGATCAATGGACTGAACCAGTTCGTTTGCCGGATTATAGACGCGGATCTGCTCCGGTGCGTTGATATTATCTATTTCAACCCGGCCGCCCGTACCATAGATTACGCAGCGTTTATCCGTCTCCATCATCATGGTGGAGAAGATTGTGGCCATGGCACCGTTGGCAAAATTCATGTTGATGGTTTCAATTCCGTCCACACCGGTGCTCAGCCTTGAATAAGAAGAGATGAAGGAAACCGGAAGGGCGTTCATCAGCATGAATACGGCAGTGATGGGATAGATGCCAACATCCAACAGGGCACCGCCTGCAAGCGCGGGATCCTTCAGCCGTTCCACAGCCCGAAGGTCATAGCCGATATTAGCGGAGATATAACGCACGTCTCCGATCAGCTTCTGTCTGTGGATCAGATCACAGGTGAGCCGGAGCATAGGCTGGTAGCGGAGCCACATAGCCTCGCCGCAGAACAGCCTCTTTTCCTCCGAAAGCTTTAATACTTCATCTGCGGTGATCAGATTATAAGAGAAGGGTTTTTCCACCAGAACAGGTTTGCCGCCTTCGAGACAGAGCTTTGCGAGCTCCGCGTGGTTGGAATTAACGGTTGTAATGTAGATCAGTTCCACATCCGGATCCGCAATCAGTTCTTCGTATGAACCATAGGCGCGTTCAATGCCGTGTCTTTCGGCAAAGTCCTTTGCCCGGTCCTCTTCTCTCGCCGCACAGGCTTTTACCGTAAAGCCTTCGAGTTCGGTCAGTGTTTCCGCAACTTTATCGGCTATCTTTCCGCAGCCGAGGATGCCCAATTGAAATGTGATCATTGCAGTGCTCCTTCATAATATAAGTATAGTTTAATGACTGTCTTTAGATTATTCGAAGATATGCATCCGACAGTCCGACGTTTCAAAATATCGAAAGCCCGTGGTTTTATGATACCTACCGAGGGCATATGGTGTCAAGAAAAACATCAGCTTTGGGATACATTATAAAAAGAATAAATTCGTCAGAGAATGTTATAATAAGAGATCCTGATATTAGTGAAAGAAAATGCCATAGACTGCTTGATAATTTCAGGATTTGTGGCATAATGATAACGATAATAATTGTCGAATCATTATCGGAACGGAAAAGGAAATTATGTTAAAAACCCTTGGCAAAGAAATCAAAGAATATAAGAAGGCGTCTATCTTCACACCGATCTTTATGATCCTGGAGGTCATTTTTGAGACCCTGATCCCGGTGTTCATGGGTATGATCCTCAATATTTCGGAAGAAGATACGATCGGCAGTGCGGAAATGCGGCACATCCTGCTCTATGGCTTTTTCATGCTTCTTCTTGCGGCGGGCGCCCTGTGGGCAGGTATCATGGGCGGAAAATACGGCGCCATGGCTGCCATGGGCTTTGGCCGGAATCTTCGGAAAAGCATGTTCCGGCGCATCCAGACCTTTTCCTTTGCCAATATCGATAAGTTCTCTCCGGCCAGTCTCGTGACGCGGATGACAACCGATGTGACCAACATCCAGAACGCCTACCAGATGATCCTCCGGATCATGGTGCGGGCGCCCTTCAGTTTGATCATCTCCATGACGGCGGCCTTTCTCATCAGCCCGAAGGTAGCTCTCGTTTATCTGGCGGCTGTTATTTTCCTGTCGACCGTTGGCGGGTTCATCATTTCCCGCGTAACGGTGCATTTTACAAAAGCTTTTCCCAAATACGATGAAATGAATGAAAGTGTCCGGGAGAACGTTACAGCTATCCGGGTTGTAAAGGGCTTCGTTCGTGAAGAGCATGAAAAGGAGCGCTTCGGCAAAGCCAGCAGCATGATCTATAAGCTCTTTGTGAAGGCAGAAGGGATTCTTGCCTTTACCATGCCGCTCATGCAGGCGACCATTTATACAACCATGCTTCTTGTAAGCTGGGTTGGCGCGAAGCTGATCGTTGGCGGCGGCAATGCTCCGGGGGCACTTACAACAGGAAATCTTGCCACGCTGATTTCCTATTGTATGCATATTTTGATGAGCCTCATGATGCTCTCCATGGTCATTGTCATGATCACCATGTCCTCCGCCAGTGCACAACGTATTGCTGAGGTTCTGCAGGAGGAGAGCACACTTACCAATCCGGAAAATCCCGATTTCGATATTCCCGACGGCAGCATCCGCTTCGAGGATGTTTCCTTCCGTTACAATGCAACGTCTGAGCAGCCGGTTTTGGATGGAATTAATCTTGATATACCGTCCGGCGCAACCATAGGTATCATCGGCGGAACGGGTTCTTCGAAGACCAGTCTCGTAAATCTGATCAGCCGGCTCTATGATGTGAGCGAAGGGTGTGTTCTTGTCGGCGGAAAGGATGTCCGGACGTATGACATGACAACGCTCCGGAACCAGGTGGCTGTGGTTCTGCAGAAGAATGAGCTTTTCTCCGGAACAATCCTCGATAACCTTCGGTGGGGCAATCCGCAGGCGACGGAGGAAGAATGCCGCGAGGCCTGCCGGCTTGCCTGTGCCGATGAGTTTATTATGGGCTTCCCGGATCAGTACGAAACAATGATCTCACAGGGCGGTACGAATGTTTCCGGCGGTCAGAAGCAGCGGCTCTGCATTGCCCGCGCGCTTCTGAAAAAACCGAAGGTTCTGATCCTTGATGACAGTACAAGTGCCGTGGATACGGCGACCGATGCCAAAATCCGAAGGAGCTTCCGCGAGTTTATTCCGGAAGTAACGAAGCTGATTATTGCACAGCGAATTTCCAGCGTGATGGATGCGGATAAGATTCTTGTTTTGGATAACGGACGTGTCAGCGGATTCGGCACCCATGCCGAGCTTCTGGAAACGAATGAGATCTATAAGGATGTTTACGAGTCCCAGCAGGGTGGAGCAAAGGACTTCGATGCAATGTAACTCTTTTGGGGCGATTTCCGAATGATTTCTTACGCACCGTCGGAAGAGTGAACGAATACATATATTTAAACAGGAGGCATTATGCCGGCACATGGTAAAGTTCCCAGAGGGATGAAACCGCAGGTGGAAAATCCCGGGAAGATCTTCAAAAGAATGATGCAGTATGTGTTCAGCCAGTACGGCGTGCACATGGTGATCGTACTCATCAGCATCATCATATCCGTTGTCGCAAACCTGCAGGGAACGATGTTCATGCAGGTGCTGATCGATGACTATATTGAACCCATGGTAACCGAAGGGAGCTCGGACTATGGGCCGCTTCTCCATGCCATCATGAAGACGGCGGGCTTCTATCTGGTGGGTATTGTTGCGACCTTTACCTACAACCGGATCATGGTAAATGTAACGCAGGGAACGCTTCTCAGGCTCCGCGGCGAGCTCTTTAACCACATGGAGAGCCTTCCCATCCGCTATTTCGACAGCAACAGCCGCGGCGACATCATGTCGATCTATACGAATGATATCGATACACTCCGTCAGATGATCAGCCAGAGCATTCCGTCCCTTTTCTCCAGTTCCATCACACTTGTCGGTGTTGTGATCTGTATGATCATCCGCAGTGTTCCGCTGACGCTTGTTTCCTTTGTGATGGTCGGTGTTATGCTGATGGTGACCATGAAGCTTTCCAAGAAGAGCGGCACCTATTTTGTTGCCCAGCAGAAGGATATCGGTAAGCTGAACGGTTATATTGAAGAAATGATGACAGGGCAGAAGGTTGTAAAGGTTTTCTGTCACGAAGAGGAATGTACGGAGAAATTTGATGAGCTGAACGATCAGCTTTTTGACAGTGCGTATCATGCAAATAAATATGCGAATATCCTGATGCCGACCATGGCGCAGATCGGGAACCTCAGCTACGTAATCTGCGTGGTTGTGGGCGCAATCCTGATCATGAGCGGTTTCGGCGTGAAGGGCGCGGCCTTTGCCGGTATCGCGCCGCTTACCGTGGGTGGTCTTTTCGCATTCCTGCAGTTTAATAAGAGCTTCAACATGCCGATCAACCAGGTTTCCATGCAGTTTAACTCCATCATTATGGCGCTGGCCGGCGCGGACCGTGTCTTCAAGCTTCTGGATGAGAAGTCCGAGGAGGACGAGGGTTATGTTATGCTCGTGAATGCTTCGGAAAAAGACGGAAAGCTCACGGAGACGAAGGAACGTACCGGAAAATGGGCCTGGAAGCATGTGCATCAGGCGGACGGCTCTGTGGATTATATCCCGCTCGAGGGTGCCATTGTGATGGATGATGTGGACTTCGGCTATGTGCCGGAGAAGATGGTTCTTCATAATGTTACGCTCGATGCGAAGCCGGGTCAGAAGATTGCCTTTGTCGGTTCAACCGGCGCCGGGAAGACGACGATCACGAATCTGATCAACAGGTTTTATGATATTCAGGATGGCAAAATCCGTTTTGATGGCATCAATGTGAATAAGATCCGGAAAGGGGATCTCCGGCGGTCGCTCGGTCTTGTTCTGCAGGAAACGCATCTTTTCTCGGATACTGTAATGGAAAACATCCGCTATGGCCGTCTGGATGCAACGGACGAGGAGTGCATTGCCGCAGCGAAGCTCGCGAATGCGGATACATTCATCCGGCAGCTTCCCGAGGGTTATCAGACGAAGCTTACGGGAGATGGCGGAAATCTCAGCCAGGGCCAGCGGCAGCTTCTTGCGATTGCCCGGGCAGCGGTGGCGAATCCGCCTGCGCTCATCCTGGATGAGGCGACAAGCTCGATCGATACCCGTACGGAGCGGCAGGTGCAGGACGGTATGGATAAGCTGATGGCCGGCCGTACGACCTTTGTGATCGCACACAGACTTTCCACGGTCATGAACAGTGACTGCATTCTGGTTCTGGAGGCCGGACGCGTTATAGAACGCGGAACCCATGAGGAGCTTCTTTCCGCGAAGGGGAAGTATTATCAGTTATATACGGGAATGGCTCAGGCTTAGTACTTTTATATTTAGTGAGAGAACGAGCGAACCTGCTCAGGACATCGCTTTCGCTC
>CACYDN010000037.1 GCA_902773185.1 uncultured Lachnospiraceae bacterium
AAAATAACCAATCCACAGCATCTTCAACAGCATACCCTAACCTGTAGATAAGGTAAAGAATGGGTATGACTATATAATACGAGGTGAAGAGTATGCTGTTAACTGAATTTGATGAGGTGGCTTACCGCGAAATGCTTCTGGAGGAAGGCCGCGAGGAAGGCATGAAAAAAGGCCGACTTTCGGAAATAGTGAGCAGTGTTTCTGCAGGGGATTATTCTATCGAGCGCGGCGCTGAAAAAGCGGGGATGACCACGGATGAGCTTCAAAAGTATGCGAAGGAAACGCTTGGGATTGATTTGCTTACGTAAATGGCGTGACAGGATTTGAACCGGCCTCGAGCATAGCTCTTCGGCGAATTTGCTAAAAACTGTCCACAGGACAGTTTTCTTAACGCAAATTCCTTGCTACGCCCGAACTACGTTCGGTCCGTAGAACTCGCAGGTTCAATTCACAGACATAGATACAGAAAAAGGGATGCTAAAGCATCCCTTTTTTCTGTATCGGCGTGACAGGATTTGAACCTGCGACTTCTACGTCCCGAACGTAGCGCTCTACCAAGCTGAGCCACACGCCGTAGCTGATTTATTTATGTCAGCCAAAGAATCATAGCACATTCTGCGAATAAATGCAAACAGGAATTGAAAAAAATTTGAAAAATTGAAAAATATTTTGACCCTAATGGGTTATTGTGTTAAAATAAACAGCGGAATACAAGATTTCCGACATGCGGGTATGGTGTAATGGTAACATTTCTGCTTCCCAAGCAGGCACTGCGGGTTCGATTCCCGTTACCCGCTTCTTTTACTTTGAAAGAGTTCTCCACAGGAAATCAAATGGACTCTTTGGCGGAAATAATTGACAGTTTTCTGTATGAAAAAGGAGAAGACGATGGCAAAGAAAAAAATTCAGCTGGATTATATCTGGCAGGACAGAAAAAGATGGGCACTTTTCGGTATTCCGTGGACCTTCACCCGTTATGGTCTGACGGAAGAAAAGTTTGTGATCAAAAAAGGTTTCCTCAATCTGACGACAGATGAAGTCCGTCTGTATCGGATCTTGGATGTGTCTCTCAGACAGGGCCTTTTCCAGCGGATGTTCAACCTGGGCACGCTGAAGGTGGCATCGAACGATAAGTCTCTGGGGGCTTTCGAGATTAAGAACGTCAAGAACCCGGAGTACGTAAAAGAAACCCTTTCCCAGAAGGTGGAAGAAGAGAGAGTCAGAAAGAGAGTGGCCAGCCGGGAGTACTTCTCCGGAGATACCCATGACGGCGGCGACTACTACGATGACGATGACCTGGACGATTACCATCATTAATGATCTATGAAACGAGTACAGATCCTGTATAAGGAAAATGAATCCTTTATAGCCGCGTTTAACAGGCTCCTCGCGGAAACAGAGGTGCCATACCTTTTGGTACTTTCGGAGCGGGATACTGTACCGAAAAACATGGTGAAACATCTAAGGAGAGTGTTGGATCGGAATCCGGCGCTCTCCTTTGTTACGCCCAAAACCTTTTTTCAGTGCCCCGATCGTCTGACGGGGGTGATGCTCCGGAAGACTGCCGTGACAGATATTCTGCGGAATCACGGGGAAGCGGATGGTTTGCCGGGCAGTCCGGAAAAAAGAGTGGAATATTTAAGAGAAGAATACGGCTCTCTTCGTGAAGCGGCGGTTCTCCTCCCACTTCTTGCGGATGGGAAGGGACAGTGTGTAAAAATCAAAGGCTACAGCCAGGGAGACCCCGGAAACGGAAAATATACGGAGAATCCGGACTGCTTTACCGAAGATTGGTACTTCCGGGATCTTCGCGAGGTGCTCATCCCCATGCTGGAGCATGCCCGGGAAAAATACAGACGGATTCCGGCCGTTTACCAGCGGTATGCACTCTTTACGCTTCGAAGCCGTCTGGATGCGAACCAGAATAACCGGAATCGTCATGCACTGACGCCGGAGGAAACGGATGCTCTGATTGAGCTTTACGCGGAGATTCTTTCCCGGATCGATGATGCGGAAATCCTGAACCGGAACAAACAGCCGGTCTATTCCAAAAGCGTATCCCTGCGGCGGATGCTCCTTCGGATTAAATACAGGACGCCGTACGTTCCGTTTACTTACAGGAAGACGGCGTGGGATGATATGAATAAGAAATATCTGCAGGTTACGTATACCGGCAGATGTACCAATTCGGATGATTCGGAAAACCCGGATGAGAGAGTGTTCGCGAAACGTGTCTCTGCTGATCAATATGAAATTGATGATGTGATACCGGATTATGTGGGGCTCTTCCGTACGGATACCGGGAAGCTGTTTCCGGCAGTTGCCCTGCACCAGGTGAAGGCAAATATCCTTCTGATGGACCTGATAAACGGATGTCTGGAAATTGATGGCACCCTGCCGGATTATTTCCGCCCGGAGGCCGGCCGTTATGAATTCCGGATCGGCCGGAAAAATGAAAAACGGTGTGAGCTGATTTGGAATGAAGGCTACTCGCTGACCAAGTACTTTGGCCGCTCCGCCTATAAGCGGTTTTCCTTCCATGCATCAATCCCGCTTTCGGGAGATGAGGAGGAGCTGCGGCTCGTGTTCATTCCGGCGGATTCCGGTCGGAAAGGAGAGGTACATCCCAGACGGTCTTCCAAAGAGAAAATCATGACGATTCCGCTGACCTATCCGTCCCACACCTCGCGTCTTGCGGCGTGGCCCAGACACAGCTACTGGCATGCTGTGGACAGGGCCGGATTCCAAACGAATCAGGATGAGAATATCGCGGATGGGAAGTGCATTGGAAAGAAGGTCCCAAACCATAATACGCAATCAGACGGAGAAAAATCGGACTTTCGGGATTACCTGCTGCTGAATCAATATGATGACGGAAATAAGGCGAATACTACGCTGTATAAACCCCTGTCGGTTTTTGGGAAGATTTCCGAGAAGTCGTCATTTGGGGGCGCTGTTACAGGCATACGCATCCTGCCATATAAAAGGTGGAAACAGGTGATAGAAGAGGCCGCCTTGCAGACAGAGCTTCTTACCTCCTTTCAAATGCACCGCTTCCGGTTTTTCCTGCTCCGGGCGGCATGGGTGGTATCGAAGCCTTATTACAGGAATAAACGAATATGGTTCTACATGGATAAGATCTACAAGGGCGGGGATTCTTCGGAATATCTGTTCCGGTTTGCCGAAGACAGGAAAAAGGAAGGCAGAGGAACGGAGGACAGGAAAAAAGAGGAGAAGAAAATCTATCACCGCTATCTGATCGACAGATCGGCACCGGATGCGACGCTGCTTCAGGCGGATGGCTACAAAATCCTTCCGCGGGGCTCCTTCCGTCACCGGCTGGACTTTCTGAATGCGGAAAAGGTATTTGCTACCAATTCTACGGTTTTTGCGTTTAATGATTATTATCTGGAAAACTCGCGGTACATCCGGGGCATCCCGGACTTTGATGTGATCTGTCTGCAGCACGGCCTATCCGTACAGAAGATTGCCGTGGCCCAAAACCGCCTCCGGGATAACACGCGGCTCTACTGCTGTGCGGCGAAGGCGGAGATTGAGAATCTTTCGCATCCCGTTTACAATTACCCGGATCCGGATGTGCTCAGGCTGACCGGAATTCCCCGGTATGACGGGCTCCGGAATGCGGCCGAACCGGTCATTCTGATCTCGCCAACCTGGCGGATGCAGTCGGCCATGCCGGTGACGAAGAATGAGGGCGTGGAGCGGGATTATAACCCGGACTTCAAGGATACACCGTATTTCAAAATCTACAGCGGTCTCCTAAACGACTCGCGGCTCCTTGGGGCGGCGGAAGAGCATGGCTGCAGGATCATCTACCTGATGCATCCCATCACGAGCCCGCAGGCACGGGACTTCACGGTGAAACCGCCGGTAAAAATTGTTCCTGCAACGGCGGATATGCGCTATGAGGACTATCTCACAAAGGGCGCTCTTATGGTGACGGATTACAGCGGTGTGCAGTTTGATTTTGCCTGGATGGAAAAGCCGGTGGTGTATTTCCACCCGCCGGAACTGGAAGGACATTACGAAGAGGGTTCTTTCCATTATGATACGATGGCCTTTGGGGAAATCGTGACAAAGAGGGATGAACTGGTGGATACGCTGATCCGCTATATGGAAAATGGGTTTACCATGCCGGAGATGTACCGGGAGAGGGTCAGAAGCTTTTTTGCTTTCCATGACCACGGGAATACCGAGCGGGTCTATGAGGCGGCCCTCGCCATGCCGTACCGGGGAAAATAAATCATATATCAAAAGGACGGAGTGTATGAGAAAACATTCCGTCCTTTCTTTTCGAGGTTTTTCTTTACTTTTCTGCAGTTTGCGTTTACTATAAAAATGGAAAGGTGTGTCAGACAGTCTGACAGATCTGTGTATCAATGTTCTGATTTGCGGAGAGCTGCATGGATTGCCGGATTCGGTACGGAAATACACAGATATAACTTATGATTCAAGAATAGGAGTCCACACATGAAACAGAGAAGAAAAGGAACCGGACTTTGGGCTGTTCTTTTGGCGTTTGCGGTGCTTCTCGGCAGCTTGATCCTGCCGGCAAAAGAGGCAGAAGCGGCAGGAACCCCCTCGGTAGTCTACAGTGCCCATGTGCAGAGCTATGGCTGGATGGAAGAGGTGCAGGATGGCGGCGTTGGCGGAACCATCGGGGAAAGGAAGCGTGTTGAAGCCTTCCGTATCCACATCAGCGGCAACGCGTCGCTGGGCGTGGCTTATCAGACCCACGTTCAGAAAATAGGCTGGCAGAATGAAGTTTCGGATGGCACCATTGCCGGAACCACCGGTATGGCAAGACGTGTGGAGGCAATCAAAATCCGTCTTACCGGCGCCGATGCGAATAAGTATGATATCTATTATTGTGCCCACGTGCAGAGCATCGGTTGGACCGACTGGGTAAAGAACGGTGAACAGGCCGGCACAACCGGACGCGGACTCCGGATGGAAGCGGTTTCCATTAAGCTTCTCCCGAAGGGAAGCCCCGCACCGGTGAGTCTTAAGACCAGAAATTATGCGGCAGTATCCCTTTCTTACCGCTCCCACGTCCAGAAAAAAGGCTGGATGGGCTGGGTAAAGAACGGTGCTGAATGCGGCGCGGCAGGTGAAGGACTCCGGATGGAAGCGCTGGAGATGAGCCTTTGGAAGGGCGACTTTACCGGTGGCATCACGTATCGTGCGCATGTGCAGGGAATCGGTTGGCAGAACTGGGTAACCGAAGGCAAGGGCGCCGGAACCACGGGTCAGGCCAGACGTGTGGAGGCCATTGAGGCCAAGCTGACCGGCGAACTGGCAGGTTTCTTTGATGTATATTACCGTGCCTACGTGCAGGAATGGGGCTGGACAGGATGGGCCAAGAACGGCGAATCCTGTGGTAGTACAGGCATCCGTTACCGTCTGGAGGCATTTGAGATTAAGCTTGTAAAGAAGGGTGACCCGGCTCCCAGCCGGGAAGGTACCATCCTTTATCGGGAAGCGAAACCCGCTCCGCCGGCACCGGAGCCGGAACCGGCAAAAACAGAAGAGAAATACTCCCCTGACATTCAGGCATTCCTGAACCGTGCACAGGGCTACAGCAGCTATACCGGTTATCTCATCATGGTCAGCCGTCCGGCACATATTGTGGCGGTATTCCAAGGAAGCTATGGTAACTGGACGCTCGTCCGGCTTTGCGCATGCTCTGTCGGGAAACCGGAAACACCGACCATTACCGGTGATTATCACATGTGCTCCAAGGTACTTCATTTCGGTGATGAAGAGGGATACCGCTGCTGGTATGCATCCGGTATTCTGGGCAATTACCTCATGCATTCCGGAACCTATGCGGTTACCGAGTCGCCGGACAATGTACTGGATGACAGAATGGGCATGAACATCTCCCACGGATGTGTCAGAATGGAACTCGAAAATGCCAAGTGGATCTACTACAACGTTCCGGTCGGAACACTGATCCATATTGAATAGTACAGAGCGGTGGAAAAGGAGGTGACAGAGCGTGAGGAAAAGATGTTTGTGTGTGCTGGTCCTCATGACGGCGGCACTCGGCCTCGTGGGCTGCGGTAAAAAGAAAACCTCACCCGAAAAAGAGGCGGTTGACAGAGGAATTCGACTGGAACAGCAGGCACAGGAAGCGATTGACAAGAATAACGCAGCAATTGAAGATGCAAACAAGTACCTGAATCCGGAACCGTAGTTCACCGATTTCCGGTAAAACGAAGCTGATTCATGTGAACTGTTTTGTATGGAATTCGGCGTGAATCGACGCTGAAATAACATTTTAGACAGAAATCGAGGATTGACAAAAAAACGGATGTATTGTAGAATCACATCGTAGTGTGAGTCCAAAAAAGTGGACGGGAAGTGGAGGTATCATAATGAATTACAAAAGATCCGAGTTGTCAGAGTGTGAGCTTGCAACCATGAAATGTGTATGGGATATGGAAGAACCCGTCACCGCATCGGAAATCATGCATAGGCTGAAGGATGAATACGGAATGAACTACAAGGACACCACCGTATATACCTTCCTGAAAAAGCTGATGGACAAAGGGTTTGTTACCTGCTACAGGCGTGGCGTGATGTTTTATCAGCCGGCCAGAACGCTCGCTGAATTCCGCCAGGAAACTGTGCAGAAGAACTGTGATTTCTGGTATGAGGGATCACCGTCCAAGATGCTTGCCGGAATGCTTGCCGATCTTAAGATCAGCGACGAAGAGAAGGAAGAAATGAAAAAACTTCTCAGCTAACGCAATAAGATTTTTTTGCCGGGTCTTTACGGACCCGGCATTTCTATTGTACAGAAACATTAGGTTTATTTGAAAATCGAATTGTTTTCATGGTTGCTGTTATTGATACACAGAAGCGGGTTCGGAGAAGGCCTGCGAAGGGACATCGTGGGTCTCGGCGCTTAGCGATTCACGAGTGAACGTTTTTTTTTCACGAAGTGAGAGCTTAGCGAGTGGAGCGTTTTTTGCGGAACGACCGCTAGGGGGACCCGCAGAAGAGCGAAAGCGGTGCCCTGAGAAGGCCTTCTCCGAATCCGCTTCGTACGGATAAAAAGAAAAAAATGATTGACGTTTTGAAAAAATTACTTATAATATATGTGTTTACGCTTATTTTTAATAAGCGGAACGAAAAAACATAAAACAGTATATGAAGAAAGGAACAGGTTATGAGCGGCGAAGTAAAAACTGGCGGCTGGCGTCAGAACAAGTGGATCAGTGCGGCTATTCCGGCCCTGTTGCTGCACTGCAGTATCGGTACGGTTTATTGCTGGTCACTTTTCAGTGAAGGAATTGCCGAGCACATTGGTTACAGCAAGGAAGCGATTGAGTGGGCATTTTCCTTTGCTATCTTCTTCCTGGGTATGTCGGCGGCATTTCTGGGTAACATCGTAGAGAAGGATATTCACAAATCCTCGCTTATTGCAACAATCTGCTTTGCGTCAGGTATGGCGCTCACCGGATACTTTATCTATTATGGCGGACATCATTACCACAGCAAGGTAGCGCTTTTCGGTATCTATCTCAGCTACGGCTTTATCATGGGTGTAGGTCTGGGAACCGGTTACCTGTCTCCCGTTAAAACACTTATGCTCTGGTTCAAGGACAGAAAGGGTCTTGCTACAGGTCTTGCGGTTGCCGGCTTCGGCGCAGCAAAGGCAATTGCCAGCCCCATCATGGAAAGCTTGCAGAAGAGCGTGGGCCTTTACAAGATGTTCTGGATCCTGGCCGGTGTATATTTTGTTATGATGTTTGTGGGCCATCTGCTTCTGAAGAAGCCTGAGGGATGGCATGAACCGCAGGGCAAGGAAGCAAAGCCTTCCATCATGCAGACCCTGAAGACAAAGCCGCTTGGCAACTACATCGGCATCTGGCTGATGTTCTACATCAACATCACCTGCGGCCTGGCCCTGATCTCTCAGGAGAAGGCAATCTACAAGTGTCTCGGCCTTGCAGCATCCATCGGTATCCTTTCCACCGTTTCCGCTATCTTCAATGCGGGCGGACGTCTGGGATTCTCCGCATGGGCAGATACCATGAAGGACAGAAATACGATCTACAAGCTGATTTTCATCCTGTCCATCGCATTTACCGGCCTTGTAATCCTGACACAGGGTATTAAGAAGGGTGACGGAAATACACTTCTGATCGTGATCGTTGTAGCGCTGATCATGGTAGTCAACGCAGGCTACGGCGGAGGCTTCTCCAACGTACCGACCCTGCTTTCCGACCACTATGGAATGGGCTCCATCAGTGCTATTCACGGTATCACACTTTCCGCATGGGCCTTTGCAGGTCTGACCGGAAACCAGGTTGCATCCTACATCGTAAAGCATACGGGAAGCAACAAAGTGATTACCTATATGGAAAAGGGAGAACTGCGCGAAGCAGTCGTAAACCCGGTAGGTTATCAGAACGTACTATACTTTACGATCGCACTTTACATCATCGCCCTGATCCTCTGCCTGGTACTGGTTCGCCCGACCGACAAAGCACTCGAAGCCAAAGCGGCCAAGAAAGCAGCCAAGGCATAATTCACAAATCGAATTATTATTTTCAAAATCTGCAGGTGTCGAAACACCTGCAGATTTTTTGTGCGAAGTCGAGTCATCAGAATATGCATTTATGCATTATTCTGTTTGACGAGCCTGTATCATCGGGTAGGAGAGACTTTTCTTTACTCGATTCGTGTGAATGTGGGAGGCGAGAGAGCCTGTGAGTGACCGTCACGGGTCTCGGCACTTAGCGATTCACGAGTGTACGATTTTTGTACACGAAGTGAGAGCTTAGTGTCCGCTAGGGGAAGCCCGTGTTCGAGCGAGAGCGATGTCGCGAACAGGCTCTCTCGCCCGACCACATACAGAAAGAAACATATTCTCAAAGATATCTTTTCATAATAATGCCAAAA
>CACYDN010000038.1 GCA_902773185.1 uncultured Lachnospiraceae bacterium
ATCCAAACAAAAAATGCTATCATGGATTCAAATGTATTCACCAAAAGCATACTTAAATCGATCTGTATCTGCCGAGATCCGGCAGATGCTGTAATCAACATACCGAATCCGGAGGAATCCCATGCAGACCTGTGCAGTCATCGCCGAATATGACCCGTTTCATAAAGGACACCAGTATCTTCTCCATACCGCATCCCACATCACCGGCCTTCCGGTCATTTCTCTGATGAGCGGATGCTTTCTGCAGCGCGGAACCGCTTCCGTTCAGGATAAGTACATCCGGGCCGAGGCAGCCGTCCTTGGCGGCTCGGCAGCTGCCTTCGAGCTTCCCACCGTGTTTGCAACCGGAAGCGCCCGTGATTTTGCCGAGGGTGCCGTCCGGCTCCTGGGCCGCTCCGGCGTTGTCACCCACCTGGCCTTTGGTGTGGAAAGCGAAAGCCCCGATCTTCTGCCTGATGTTGCTGAGATTCTCAGCGAAGAACCGCCTGCGTTTCAAAATAGACTAAAGGACAGCCTGAAACAGGGTTTATCCTTCCCGGCCGCCAGAGAGGCGGCGCTTCTTCCGTTTTTCCCGGACAAAGAGAATGAACTCATCGACGTACTCAGAAAACCAAACCATGTTCTTGCCATCGAATATCTCCGCGCCATTCGCCTCTATGCACCGGAAATCACGCCGCTCCCGATTCCCCGATGCGATAGCGGATATCTTTCTCTTACACCGAAAGACGGCTACGCCTGCGCCGGTGCCATCCGAAACATGCTCCGCGCAGAAACAGACATCACACCGTATATTCCGGAAGAGCTCGCAGCATTTTACAAAGAAAATCCCTTCCTCCTGGATGCGGATAAAGCGCTTACCCCCTGGATAAACTATCTTCTTTTGCGACAGAAATGGGAAGAAAACGACATGCCTGTCTCCGACCTTTCCGATGCACTTCGTCAGAGGATCCGAAAACTCAGCCTTCCTCTCTCATATTCCGAAATACTGGATACCCTGAAAGAGAAAAACGAAACAAGGACCCGGGTTGCTCGCGCCCTTATTCATCTCCTGCTGAACATCCGGAAGGATACTCTCTCAGCCGTCAGGCAGGACGGCGCGGATTATATAAATCTCCTCAGCTTCCGGGAATCCGAATCCGCCATTCTTCGTGCGATCAAAGAATTCGGACAGCTTACCGTCATCACCAAAAAAGCCGATTTCCATCCGGCGGGCTTATCCAAAACCATGTGGGAAATCGACTGTATGGCTGCAGAGCTCTATGGCATGCTCCGGCAGAACGGATCCGAGCATGAGAATCCTGTCAGATCAGAAAAAAGCAACTCCGAATTCACCCAAAGCGTACGGGTGATCCGTTAAAACGTAATATTGATGTAAAGCCTGCAATACCCAAAAACACATGGTGCAATGCCACACATACTCATTATTCGGAATCCTTCCGGATATAGCTGTAATAATCATATTCACAGATACTGTCGGAAAGACGGATCCGGTTGGCCGCAATGGTACGGATACTTTCCAGATAATCGGAGGTCACCTTAACCCCCGCCGTTTCCGTTACTTCACCGGTCATGGCATTGTACCGGCAGACATCCGTGATCAGGCTGTGATCCGGAAAAATGACCAGTCCCGGCGCATCCGAAAGAATATCCTGCCCTGCCAGCATCCGGGAATCATACGGAAGACCCATCAGGTTGGAAACCGTCGGCAGGATATCCGGACTGTAGCAGTTCTTATCCACCACAACCGGTTTTTCCATCGATGCGGAGTAGATGATCAGCGTATTTCTGTATACTTCAAACGTCCTGTCCAGCTTTTCTCCCGCCAGCTCATCCAGTATTTCCATATCATCATAAGGAATATGATCGCAGGAAAGCACGATCAGTGTATGATCCAGAACGCCTGCCTGCTCCAGGTCCTGATACAGCCGCTCCAGCATAAGCTCCACCTCATACTGGCAGGCCAGATAAACCCTTGTGCTCTCGCTGTAGTCCATGTCCTCTGTCATGGACTTATGTCTGGCCGCCATGGCATTTCCGCCCCAGCTGTACGGAAGATGCCCGCTGATGGTCATGTAATAAGCATGGAACGGTTCCTTATTTCCATACAGACGGAAGGTTTCCGATTCCAGATACGCATCGGACTGTGGCCATATGGAAGAACCGTATTCGGTCTCTTCCTCCGTAAACCCGCTCCCGCTTGCAATCCAGTTCTTATACCCGATCACCGGATGGGAAACATTCCGGTCATAATAATCGTAGGTTCCGTTATGGAAGCCGTAGACCGTATAGCCAAGGTTCCCCAGCTGGTTTCCGAGCGTAAAAGGCATGGCATTCTCACGAAATCCCACACGCGCCATACTGAGATAACCGCCACTCCTGGGAATCAGCCCCGTTAGGTTCGCATATTCCCCTCCCGACGTGGAACCGTACCAGAGCGGAGAATAAAAGTTTTTGAAATAGAAGCCCTCATGTGCCATTTTATAAAGCATAGGCGTTCTTTCATAGTCAATGAACCGCCCGTCGAACCCCTCGGCAGTGATAAAGATCAGATTATACCCTTCAAACATACCGGTATATTCGTTCTGCATAGTCGGACTCTGCGATGCAACATATTCATGGATATCCCGGATCGCACTGTAATCCTCTGTCTCCGCCAGACGGGCCGGATCCACATCCGGAAGCACATTTGGTCCAAGGACACGTTCCTCCTTTGGTTCCTCCGTAGCCTCTTCCGTAGTCGCCTCCGTATGCAGCCCTGCCTTCAGGAGATCATCCTTCAGATTATCTATTTCCGTATTTTTCTCCAGTTCGGGCGTTTTCGGCGCATCCACCTTCTCTTCATTCGAGAAGCCCGTATGTGTTACCTTACCGCCGCCTCTCGCCCGGATGCCGGTATAGAGATCCAAAAAGGTCGTGTCCAGAATTCCCAGTCTCTGGATAGACAGGTCAACGGAATTATAGTTTCTCATAAGATTGTAAGGTGTGTCGAGCCCCTTCCCCTGCACACGGATACAAACAAAAAACAATGCCGCTGCCACAAGCCAGCTTCCGAAACGGATCAGATACCCTGTGCGTCCGGGCCGCTCCTTCGGCATGAATTTCAGAAAAAACAAAAAGGTCGCTGCCAGAAGAAGCACCAGGATCAGCATGGCAATCCACTCTTTTTTCATGGTCTGCAGGATCACATGCGTATAATCGAGCGCCTGTCCGGTAACACCGGCCGTCCCCGTCAGAGAAAGATAGGTATTAAAAACCGAATAATAGATCAGCTGCGCACCGTACAGGAGAATGACCGGTACAGCTAAAAGAATACCGAATATCCGCCGGAAAAGCACCGGAAGAAAAGAAAGCAGCACGCCGGCCAGATACCCGAACAGTGCTGCAAAAAAAACCTTATTCAAAACATATTTGCCCGTAAAGCCAAAGCCGCGAAAATGCAGAAGAAGCTCTAGGATAAAAAAGAGGTATACAAAAAAAAGAGGGGGAAAGCATGGTGTGAAACTACGTTCTTTACGTTGCCTTCCCCTGTTCATCAGAACAAAATATTTCTGCGGTTCTTCAGAAGCTTGCCGCCGCATACAATATTGATCACACCAAAGGTAATGCCCACGATAATGAGCAGAATTCCCAGAACGATATTCGCCGCACCGGCTGATTTTAAGAGCTTATACACCTTTTCCATGTTGTTATCCTTTCAATCCGTTTCTGTAAAAAATAATTACTGTATCCCTATCGGTCAAAACTTTTTACTCATGCCCGCGTCTTGCACCGTATTCCGCATAATACGCATCGATTTTCTGCTTCATCAGATCATCGATCACAACGGTTCCCTTATACGGTTTGTCATAGAGATGATTGATCACATCCGTCATGGTTACGATGGATGTGGTATCGATGCCGAAGCCCTCCCGAATTTCGGTAAGCGCACTCTTCTTTTCGCCGCGTTCCTGGCGGTCAACGGATACACAGAGGCCAAGCACCTTTACATCTCCCTGTGCCTTGATGATCGGCAGTGTCTCTTTAATAGAGGTTCCCGCTGTCGTAACATCCTCGATGATCACAACACGGTCTCCATCCTGGATCGGGCTTCCCAGAAGAATGCCGGTATCTCCATGATCCTTAATTTCCTTCCGGTTGGAGCTGTAGCGGACCTCAATACCATACTTGGCCTTCAGCGCAATCGCAGTCGCAACAGAAAGCGGAATTCCCTTATAAGCGGGACCGAACAGAACATCAAAGTCCTTGCCGAACTTTCCGACGATTGCTTCGGCATAGTATTCACCGAGCTTCATCAGCTGACCGCCGGTCCGGTAAAAACCGGTATTCACAAAAAAGGGAGTCTTCCTGCCGCTTTTCGTGACAAAATCGCCGAACTTCAGAACCTGACAGTCAATCATAAATTCAATAAACTGTTCCTGATACTTTTCCATATTTCTCCCCTTTCGTACGGATATATCCCATATACTAAATATTGCACTTTTCCGTCTACGGAAAACCATATACTGCGTTATACCGCAAACACTGCAAGTTTAACACTAAAAGATATTATAACAAAAATCAAAACAATATTCAATGACGTTTCTTTTCTGTTTTACCGTAAAAACCTCTCACGGATCACATCCAGGATTCTGTCCGCCGTATCATCCTTGGAAAGAAGGGGAAGTTCGATATTCTCCTCACGGGTCAGAATCGTCACGATATTCGTATCCACCTGATATCCCGCTCCCTCGGTCCTGAGACTGTTGGCACAGATGAGATCCGCATTTTTCTTATCCAGCTTTGCCCGGGAATTATTGATCAGATTCTCCGTTTCCATGGAAAAGCCGCAGATTACCTGACCTTCCTTCTTATTTGCTCCCAAGGAAGCCAGGATATCCGTTGTCCTTTTCAG
>CACYDN010000039.1 GCA_902773185.1 uncultured Lachnospiraceae bacterium
AGTCATCAGGATACACATTTATGTGGTATCCTGTTTGACGAGCCCGCATCATCGAGTAGGGGGATTAAATCCTCCCTACTCGATTAAACAAATATTAGTCGTCCGGTTTAGTTACAACGATTTTCTTCATCTGGATTTAGGTAAATAACAGCTCCTCATCCGGCTCTGTGACAAGGTAGGCATGATCCATGGGGCCACGCCCTTTTCCCAGATTGAGCTCGGCGGCGAGTGCACCGGACAGATAATCCTTTGCACGTTTTACGGCTTCCGGCAGCGTATAGCCCAGCGCCAGGTTTGATGCAATGGCTGATGACAGGGTACATCCTGTGCCGTGTGTGTTTTCGTTCTCGATTTTGACACCGCGGAACCAGGTGCCCTTGCCGTTTGCGTAGAGGTAATCGTTTGCATCCGCAAGTGCATGTCCGCCCTTTACGAGGACAGCCGTTTTCGGGTAAGCCGATGCAATCAGCTCGGCGGCGCGGCACATATCCTCTTCACTTTGAATGGGAATGCCGGAAAGCACCTCGGCCTCCGGAATGTTCGGGGTGATCACATCCGCCAGAGGAATCAGAACTTCCTTCAGCGTATCGACCGCATCCTCGGAGATGAGCCGGGAGCCGCTGGTAGAAACCATGACCGGATCCAGTACGATATTTTTCGCGTGGTATTCCGTAAGCTTGCTGCCGATCATGCGGATCAGCTCAGCGGAGGAAACCATACCGATCTTCACAGCGTCCGGGAAGATGTCGGTGAAAACAGCATCCAGCTGCTGCCCGAGGAAGTCGGCCGGAACATCGAGGATGCCGGTCACGCCGAGCGTGTTCTGTGCTGTAAGAGCAGTGATGCAACTCATGCCGTAAACGTGGTGCGCTGTCATGGTTTTGAGGTCTGCCTGGATGCCTGCGCCACCGCTGGAGTCGCTGCCGGCGATGGTGAGGGCGGTTTTCATTGTGCTCATGAATGCCTCCTTTTATTGTATTACTTCGTATTCCTGGTTTGTTTTTTTAGTTTGTGAGTCTCTTTTCAATCGTGTATAACGTTTTCATTAGATAATCAGTTTTATATCTACTGCTTGGTTCACGGTTTCCGGCATATTAGTCAGAGATTGGAGCTAACAAATCTCCACCTTGGCGGATTTCTCCAGCGTTTCCCCGTCCATCCTGTAGATCGTATCGATGATCCGGTTCCGGTAGGTTGCGTTTCCTTCCGTTTCGGTGAGCTGCCCATATGCAATTTCACCGGCTGCGCCCATGAGCGCGACAGCCGCAGCAGCGGCCTCCAGCCTGTTATCCGGATTCGCCACCAGATAAGCGGTCATGATGGCGGAAAGCTGACAGCCGGTGCCTGTGATCTTGCCCATCTCCGGACGTCCGTTCCGGATGACATAGCACTTGTCTTTATCCGCAACGAGATCGATGGCGCCGGTCACCGCAATGATGGTATCCAGCCGCTCGGCCAGAGTCTTCACAAATTGAACGGCTTTGTCCAGGGTATCTTCTGTTACGGTATCCGCCACATCGGCGTCTACGCCGCGGGTGGTACCGCTGCCGTTTGCCACGGTTTTGATCTCTGAAATATTGCCGCGGATGCAGGCAAACTTTACATCACGGATCAGGTCATTTGACGTATTGGTGCGGAGAGCGGATGCGCCGGCGCCCACGGGATCCAACAGGACCGGATGACCCAGCGAATTGGCCTGTTTTCCGGCAATCTTCATGGCTTCGATGGTGCGCTTGTTCAGCGTTCCGATGTTGATGTCGAGCCCGCCGCAGATGGAAGTGATATCGGTCACATCCTCCGGTTCATCCGACATAATGGGGCTGCCGCCACAGGCGAGAAGCACATTTGCAACATCGTTCACCGTGACATAATTGGTGATGCAGTGCACCAGCGGCACCGTGTTTCTTACATTTTCGAGACAGTTTTTGAACATGATTCATCCTCCTTAATTAACGCTGCTGTATTCCGGAAATCATCGCGGGAAAGCCTCGCCGCAGGGTTCGTGTATGCACAATGATTTATGAGTTTTTGCCGGCTTCATAAGAAAAAGCACGGGCGCCCCGTGCTTTGAATGCTTCCGAATCAGTATCCGGCTTTTTCCCTACGTTGGCATGACCCAAATCAGGTGCGGTCGAGGCGAAGTACGCCTCCTCTCAGCCGGTTCACTTCCCGACTCCCGTTCGATATGATGATTATAAATATTATTGACACCATTATAATCATTCGGCAGAGAATGTCAAATGGTTCGTTATTTTCAAATGCTGTATTGACTTTAACAGTAAAGGACAGTAAAATAAATGCATAAACAGTAAAGGAAATTATTGAACAGTAAAGAATAGTAAAACTGTTACACGAACAGTAAAGGACAGTAAAACGGAAAGGGAACGGAAGATGAATAATCCTTATACTTTGACATTTGGCATGGAGCCGGCACAAATGATATCGCGAGTGATTCAGGAATCGAAGGTGATCGATATGTTTACCGCGGAGAAGCCAAGCCAGTATTTATATATGATCACAGGTGTCAGAGGCTCCGGAAAAACAGTATTTTTATCTGATATCAACAGAAAACTGGGAGACCGAAAGGACTGGATTGCGGTCGAGCTGAATCCACAGAAGGATATGCTCAGCCAGCTGGCATCCAAGCTCAGCAGTGTTGACACCTTTACAAAAATCTTTCGAAAGGCAAAAATCAATCTGTCTTTCTTTGGTTTTGGTGTGGAAATCAGTGGGGTTTCGCCGATCACAGACATCGAAATGGCGCTTGAGAAGATGCTGGAGAGCCTGAAGGAAAACGGTAAACGCGTTTTGGTTACCGTTGATGAGGTGACGAATACACCGTGGGTTCGTGAATTTGCCGCGGCATATCAGATTCTTTTGCGTAAGGGTGCCCCCCTGTTTCTTCTGATGACGGGTTTATATGAAAATATCAGCGAACTGCAGGATGAAAAAAATCTTACATTTCTGTATCGTGCACCCAAAATGGAAATGATGCCACTCAACATCGGAGCGGTTGCCCGGAACTATCGTGCGCATTTTCAATTGGATGAAGATGCTTCTTTGGAAATGGCACATCTGACTTGCGGCTATTCCTTTGCATTTCAGCTGCTGGGATATCTGACATGGGAGCGTGGAGGAGATTTCCGGGCGGCCCGAGATGATTACAGGCAGTATCTGGATGAGTACATCTATGACAAAATCTGGTCTGAGCTTTCTGCCAAGGATAAGCGAATTCTTTATGGAATTGCCAAAACGAATTCATCGGCCATAGTGGATGTTCGTGACACGTTGGGACTCACGACAAACGAGTGGAATCCATACCGTCAGAGACTGATCCGGAAAGGGCTTCTGGATGGAAAGACCCGGGGCAATGTTTCACTGATCCTGCCGCTTTTTGATGAGTATATCAGGGAAAACTATGTTGAATAAAATAACTTTTCCGGTTTATAATGGAAAAGGACGAGACAGACCGGTTCTGTTTCGTCCTTTTTATTCGGTAATCCCAACTTAAGAAAGTTTTAATAATTCTCTAATGCAGACTTAAAGATTAGTTTAGAATTGTCGTGGTATAGTCGTATCATCAAAAATGCCACGGAGGAAAAAGGCTCATGTTTCTCAGAATCCTGAAAAAAGACCTGACACGGAAAAAGACCATGAACGTCATTCTGTTCCTGTTCATCATCATGTGTTCGATGTTCGCGTCTGCCGGTGTCAACAACATCATTGCTGTAAACGGCGGCATTGATCACTTCTTTGAAGTATCCGATATGTATGATGTCCAGGTAACGCTCCCGAATGACAGTGACCTGGAAAGTGAGATCCGGAATCTTCCCGGCATCACGAAGATGGAAAAGATGGAGGCCACCGCAACGCCGAGCCCGAAAGATTGGCAGTTTAACGGCAAAGTGCTGACGAACTTCGTAAACCCGACGGCCATCATCCCGAGCGATAACATGTACATCAAGTTCTTCGATAGTGATAATCATGTGATCGAATCGGTTGAGCCGGGTCACTTCTATGCTTCCTCTGTTTTTACCCAGGATACCGACATCAAGGTGGGGGATGAGGTTGTTCTCTCCCTGGATGATGTACAGATCACTTTCATCTATGACGGCCGCTTGAAGGGTGCCGATATCAGCACAGATAAATTTGCCAATCCTTACGTCATCATGAACCGCGAGGATTATGAAAAGGTTCTGCAGGATTCGAAAATCCAGAAAGTCCTCGAACACTTTGGGGAAGACAAACTTACCACCTATGCTATTCACACAAGCGATGTGAAAGCAGTTACCGATCTGATCGATGATGCGGATAATCCGGATGCATACTATTACGAACAAGATATGTTCCGGACATATTATCTCTACGATATGCTTGCAGCATACATCATGATGGCCATCTGCATCCTCCTGATGATCACCGCATTCGTTATGCTCCGCTTCACCATCAGCTTTACGATCAGCGAAGAGTTTCGTGAGATCGGCGTCATGAAAGCCGTCGGTATCGACAACGGCAGCATCCGCCGCCTCTATGTTGTAAAATATCTGGCCATCTCCATTGTGGCCTCCCTGATCGGCTTCCTTTGCTCCATTCCTTTAAGCAAGGGTATGCTGAAGACCATCAACAAGAATATTGTATTAGGAAATAAAGCCGGTAATACGACAGGCTTCATCAGTACCATATTTGTAATCCTGATCATCCTTCTGTTCTGCTACCTCTGCACCAGAAAAGTCAGAAAGCTTTCTCCGATCGATGCCGTTCGGAACGGACAGACCGGCGAACGCTTCGGCAAGAAGAGCCTCATGAGGCTGGGACGCTCCAAGCTTCCGACCACAGGCTTCCTTGCTATGAATGATGTAACAAGTGCGAAAAAGAGATTTTCCCTGATCGCTGTGATCTTTGCGCTTTCGCTTCTGATCATGACGCTCATGAGTAATTTCGCCGAGACACTGAAGAGTGATAAGATCACCTGGGCCTTCGGGATGACCGAAAGTGACGTAACGATCGGGGATACGGAGCTCCTTATGGATATCCTTCTCGATGGAGATTCCGAAGAAACCCTTTCCGGAGTAGAAAAAACTCTTGCCGATAACGGTATGCCCGGAAAATGTGCCATTACGCTTATGTCCCAGTGTACGATGAAGAACGGCAGTACAGAAAAGTCTATATATGTTACAAGTGTGGAAGGACATCTTACCTACACACCGAAGGTAATGGATGGCCGTCTGCCGGAAAAGGACGACGAAATTGCGGTTACCCCGAAGGTGCTGAAGGATCTGGATGCCGAGATCGGTGATACCGTAACCATGAAAACGGATACGAGAACCTACGATTTCATCATCACAGGAACCTATTCCAGTTTCCAGACACCTGCTGTTTATCCGAATCCCGGTTTTAAACCGGAAGGTATCGCAGCAACCGGCTGTATGGGTGTTCAGATTAAGTTCGACGGAAATCCGGATGCCAAAACGATTGATGATTATGTTGAAAAGATACAGGGTATATTCAATAGTGAACAGGTTTACACCACTTCGGATACGATCAAATCCATGACGGGTATGTCCGATACCCTGAATGCGATCAAGTTCATGATGCTGGGCATTACCGTCATCGTGGCAGCCATGATCGTCATCCTGATGGAACGCTCCTTCCTCTCCAGAGAGAAGAGTGAGATTGCCCTGATGAAGGCTGTAGGCGTTTCCGATGGCAGCATCATTGCACAGCATGTGCTCCGGTTTGTGATCGTGTCCATCGTAGCAGTGATCATTGCTTCTTTGGTCCTGATGCCCATCTCGAACGCGGTTATGGGCTGGGTATGCTCCCTGATCGGTGATGTGACAAGTATTGAGTGTACAGTAAATGTTGCCGAAGTATTCGTGATCATGCCGCTGATCCTGATCGCTGTTGCAGCACTCGGAAGCTTCTTCACGGCACTGTACAGCAAATCGATCAAGGCAAGCGATACGGCAAGTATCGAATGATCCGTACGGCAGCTTAATTCTAATAAGGGCAAAATGCTCCGCTCGATCGCTCGCGAATGCTCCTCGCGAAGCATTTTGCCCCTGAATAAAAAAGAATTCACCTGCCTGTATATCGAAGAATATTGAATCATTCAATGCGGAGAAACCATCCGGCCGAGAAGGCCGTGGTAATCAGAAAAATAATTTCAATTACGGAGGATAATAAAATGAGCGTAGTTCTGGAAGCAAAAGGTCTTTGCAAAACATATATCGTAAACAAGAGACAGAATAATGTCCTGAAGAACGTGGACCTCACGATCAACGAGGGCGAGATGGTCGCCATCATGGGTCCGTCCGGTTCCGGCAAGAGTACACTGCTTTACTGTGTATCCGGCATGGACCGGGTAACAGCCGGCGAGGTATACTTCAACGGTGAAGATATTGCGAAGCTGAAGAGTAAGAAAATGGCGAAGATCCGCCTGGATGAGATGGGATTCATCTTTCAGCAGATGTATATGATGAAGAATCTTTCCCTCCTGGACAACATCATCCTGCCGGCGGTGAAATCCAAGAAGAATACCGACAGCCGCAAGAAGACCGAGGAACGCGGACGCCAGCTCATGCATCGTCTGGGCATCGACGAAGTTGGCGGAAACGACATCAACGAGGTTTCAGGTGGTCAGCTGCAGCGGGCCTGCATCTGCCGCAGCATGATCAACTCCCCGAAGATCCTTTTCGCTGACGAGCCTACCGGTGCGCTGAACCGTTCGAGCTCCGATGAGGTCATGAACGAGCTGATCAGCCTGAACCGCGACGGCACGACCATCATGTGTGTTACACATGATCCGAAGGTAGCCGCAAGATGCAGCAGAGTCCTTTACATCGTGGATGGCGGTATCGTGGGCGAGATCGAACTCGGCAGTTTCGATGGCGGCGATGCGGAGCTCCGCGAAAGAAAGCACACCATCAACAACTGGCTCATGGAGCAAGGCTGGTAGACACTTGCATTTGTTCCACCTATGTGTTTTAATTGCTGTAGATAACCGGGCTCCTGCCGATGCATCAGTCAGTTTCAGACCGTAAGCGGTCTCGTGCCAAATCGCTTTGCGATTTGCAAGCCTTGCTTCGCAAGTCTTGGTTCTGCGTTGCAGAACGCATCTGCCTATGGCAGACACATGATTCGATGAATCATGTGCTTCCGCGGCCAGTGCGCGAGCAGAGTCTGAAACTGACTGCATGCATCTGGCAGGAGCCGGCATAAAAAATTTGGGGGAACAACATGTCAGACATACTGGTAGTTGAGGATGACCTTGAACTTTCCGAACTCTTAAAAGATTTTCTTCAGGCGGAGGGCTACGATGTAGTCACCGCGGGAACGGGCGAACGTGCCGTACAGCTCTTTGAGCAGTGCGGCGCGAAGCTCGTTGTTTTGGATGTAAATCTGCCGGATCAGAGCGGCTTTGCCGTATGCTCCAAGCTTCGGGAAACGGCGGATACCCCCATCCTGATCGTTAGTGCAAGGACGGAAAAGGAGGATAAGCTCGTAGGTCTTGAGCTGGGCGCGGACGATTACATCGAAAAGCCTTACGATATTGATATCCTGATTGCCAAGATCCGCGGCATCTTCAAACGCCGGTATCAGCATGAAATCCTCTCGGCCAGCGGCGTTATCCTGAATCTGGCGAATCGCACCGCAACCATCGATAATAAACCAGTCGAACTGACCGCCAAGGAGTTTGATCTTCTGAAGCTTCTCATCGAAAATCAAAACAAGGTTCTGAAAAAAGACTACCTTTTCAATGCAGTCTGGGGCTATGACAGCGATTCCGAGCTGCAGACCCTGCATGTGCACATCAATCGGCTCAGGCAGAAACTCGGCGATGACCCGAAAAATGCAAAGCGGCTTCTGACCGTCTGGGGCGTGGGGTATAAATTCGTATGAAATCCTTTAACCGTTTTTGCATAGTGATCATCCTGCTCTTTCTTATTCTGGCAGCGTCGATGAATGTGATCCTCAAAAGGTACAAGGCGGAGGTGTCCGGCTACTACCGCGTGGAGGCCAAGGATCTCGCAGACCGGATTGAAGAAACGGGCAGTTTTCAGCTGTCCGATTACAAATATCTTACCGCTGTTCATTCCGCAGCGGATGATTCCCTTTATCAATCGAATAATCCGTATGTGATCATCCGGGCGCGCGATACGCTTTATCGTGTGGAATACAGAGTTGCAACAAAGGATAACAGTCGGCTCATCATGAACATCGGTCTGGCGGCCGCTTTTCTTTTGCTGCTTCTTGTGCTCGCCTTTATCCGGCGGCGGATCCTGAAGCCGTTCAATAAATTGACGGAAATTCCCACGGAACTTGCCAAGGGAAATCTGGCTGTGCCCATTCCCGAAGAGAAGAGCCGTTTCTTCGGAAAATTCACCTGGGGCATCAACCTTCTTCGGGAAAGCATTGAAGAGAGTAAGGCCAGAGAGCTTGCGATGCAGCATGATAAAAAGATGCTTCTGCTTTCCCTTTCCCATGACCTCAAGACACCGCTGTCCTCCATCAAACTGAATGCCAAAGCATTGCAGAAAGGCATCTATAAAGATGAAGAGAAACAAATGGAGGTTTTGGACAGCATCAACACGCGTGCCGATGAAATTGAAAGTTATGTGACACAGATCACAACTGCCGCCCGCAAGGATTTCATGGAATTTGATGTGGAGATGGGAGAAGAATTCCTGAGTAAGATTCTCGACAGGATCACGGAGCGGTATGCTCCGCAGATGGAAATGACCGGTACCGAATTTGTGGTGGAAGAGTATCAGGAATGCCTTCTGGCCTGTGATCCCGGACGCCTGATGGAATGCCTGCAGAATCTGATCGAAAATGCAATCAAATACGGAGACGGGCGGCGGATCGCCATCGGTTTTGATAAGATGGACGGCCGTAAGCTTATCACAGTTACCAATACCGGCTGCAAGCTGGAAAAGGATGAGCTTCCGCTGATTTTTGACAGCTTCCAGCGTGGAAAGAATGCCGGGAACGTGCGGGGCAGCGGCCTCGGCCTCTTCATCTGCAAGAAGCTGATGAGTCAGATGGACGGCGACGTCTACGCCGAAATCGCAGACGATGAATTCAAAATCACCCTCGTCACCAAACTGGCCTAATCGTATTCAACGTATGAAACAAAACCTGTTTCTCCCTTTTCGTGTATATGAGCCGTACTACTACATTAAACAATCTCCAGAATCGTGTTCACCATGAGATCGTTTTGTTTCGGATTCATAAACGCAAACCGAATATACTTCTCTCCCAGCCCCTTAATATCATCGCATCTCCGGATAATGATTCCCCTCCGGTTGCAATGATCTGCCACATCCGCAGCGGTCTGCCCCTCTTTCAGAAGGCGGGCCAGCATGAAGTTCGCCTGCGGTTTATAGAGCTTGATGGTGCGGCAGGTGGACATGGCAAGGTATACGAGACTTCTTTCGGTATGGATCACACTGCGTCCTTCTACAATGTAATTGCGGTCGCGGAACATGGCCGTGCCGGCAATCGCAGAGAGCGTGGCAATGTTATTCTTCGTTGTTGTAAGGTCGATCAGCTCCCGGTATTCCTGGTTGGAAAGGATTGCATAAGCGAAGCGGAGACCGGGGACCGCAAAGAACTTGGAAACACTCCGGAGAACTGCCATGTTGTCATACTTCTTGACAAGAGGAACGGCAGTCACCTCTTCGAAATCATCCAGAAATTCCACATACATCTCGTCCACAACAAAGAAGACATTTTTCTCCTTGCAGGCATCCGCAATCGCTTTGATTTCATCGCGTGTGATGCGCTTGGAGGTCGGGTTGTTTGGATTGCTGATGATCACCAGATCGAGAGATTCATCGATTTCGTTTATAAATGCGGGAACATCAAGCTCGAAATCCTTTTCCTCTTCCAGATCAAACTCCACGATCTCGCTGCCGTAGGCCGTGAGGACGCGGGCAAATTCGGAAGGACCGGGAACCAGGATCAGGGATTTCTTTGGGGTGATAAGTGCCGCGAAGAGCTTGATCAGATCCACGGAGCCGTTACCCATGACGATGGAATCCATGGATACATCCGTGTAGCTGCAGATTGCTTTCTTCAGGTTGCTGTAATAAACGTCCGGATACCGGGCGATGGAAACAATATTCTCAGAAATGGCACGTCTTACCGACGAGGGAATCCCCAGGGGATTCAGATTGGCATCGTAATGCACAGTCTCGTACTGTTCTATTCTGAGGGATCTTTCAGCCATTATATGCCTCCGTAACTTTCACTTTCAAAAAAGGTTTATATCTGATATAATAATACAGATTGTACAAAAAACGGACAGAAATGTCAAACCGGATATGAGTGTTGGAGGAAGTTTTGAAGGCGATTGTTGAGCAGTACGCTAAGGGCCAGTTTATGATTGACCGCCCGAAGGTGGCAATCTCAGAAGAAAGCTTTAAAATGAATATAGAAGCAGGTACCTTCTATGAGGGGCATTTTACGGTGAAATCCGAAAATGAGTTCCCCATAAAGGGAATGGTTTACGACAGCCGGTACCTGTTCCGGTTCGAAGATCACAGTTTCATCAGCCGGCAGTTTGAGGTCAAGTATTCTTTTGATGCCTCCCGTCTGGAGGCGGGCCAGAACTTCCGGGGCCATATCAATGTGATCACGGACGGCGGAGAATTCCGCCTGCCCTATGATATCAACATTGTACAGCCCTGCGTCAAGTTGGTGGATGAAAAGATTGATGATCTTTTTAAGTTTGCCGCTTTGGCGGAGCGTGACTGGAACGCTGCCGTCCGTCTTTTTGTGCGCGATGATTTCCGCCGGACCTTTATCGAAACGGAGCCGGTGCTGAAAAAGACCTATGAAAGCCTTCTGGACAGCCATTCCGTGGACCAGGCCATGGAAGAATTCCTGGTGCTCGTCCATAAAAAGAGAACCGTGACCCTTTCCGCCTCCAAGGCCAAGCTCGAGCTGGATATGCCGGAGGAGATGGAAAGCATCACCGTGGACATCACCAAGAATACCTGGGGTTATACCAATTCGGATGTCAGCAGCAACTGCGAATTCATCATCCCGGCGAAAAAAACACTTTCGGCCAGGGATTTTACCGCCAACGTGTGCTCGCTGCCGGTGTATATTTCGCCGGAGCATGTCCCGGATGGAGAAAACAGCGGTAAGCTGTATATCGAAAATATATATCAGAGAATTGAAATCGATATCCACCTCACGAAGCAGGTAACCGCAAGGGAGAACCAGGAGCTTCGCCGGAAGGAGCGGGATTTCAAGACCTGCCGGATCCGGATCACCAGAGCTTATCTGGATTTCCGCATGGAGAAGATTTCTCTCGATACTTATGTGGAGCGGACCATTGAGGCGCTGACGACACTGAGCGAGATAGAGCCGGAAGAGAACATGTACCGGCTTGCTATTATGCACATGCACATCCTGCGGGGCGATTACAGCAAGGTGGAGCAGGAGTTCCTCCGGATCGAGGCAGATGTGGATAAGAACCTCATGAGTAACCAGCAGAAGTGTTACTATGAGTATCTGAAGTCCATGGTCATGCGTGACGATGAGACCATTGAAAAAACGGCTACCCTGATCCGTCGGAACTACCGGACGCAGGAACCTAAGATGTTCTATTTCTGGCTGCTCCTTTTCGTGGACAAGGTGTTCCATGAGGATAAGAACGCGCTGTACCGCGAGCTTACCGAAATGTATAACGAGGGCGAGAACAGCCCACTCATCTATTTTGAGCTGTCCAATATCCTGAACGCCAACCCCATGCTTCTGAAGAAACTCAGCGAGCTGGAAATCACGACTATTAAATGGGGTCTCCGGAATAAGTACATCTCCGATGATGTTCTTCTCGAATTTGTAAAGCTGGCCGGAAAGAAGAAGGACTTTAATAAGCAGATCTTCGATATCCTTCGTCAGATCTATGACAAGAACGAAGAAGAACTCTGGAAGATCCGTGAGGAAGCCAGAGAACGGACGAAGAACATGGTCCTGTTGGATATCCCCCTCCCCGGCGTCGAGGAGGAAGAGGACGAGGAAGAAACGGACGAAGAGACGGAAGAATCCGGCGAAGATGGCGGTCTCGATGATGAAGAGGAGAAGAAGGAAGACTGGTTCGACGCCCAGATGAAGGCGGAAGAAGCCGAAAAATTCTCCCGGAAAGAGAACGAAAACCTGGAGGTTCTTTCCAGTATCTGTTCCATGCTGATCTCGGCCAATATGCTGGATCACAAGTATCACCGGTTCTATAAGGCGGCGGTCACGAAGTCGCTGAAGTTTATCGGCCTGAATGAGTGCTACATCCGGAGTATGAACCGCTCCCGGTACGAGCGAATTCCCTCGTCCGTACTCATGTACCTGAATTATAAGAATACCCTGACAGAGGATGAGCTGGCGTATCTCTATGCCAACGTCATCTTCAACAAGGCGGAACATATGAAAATCTACCATGAATATGCCCCCACGATGGAGGATTTCATGGAGAACATGATCATGAAGGGAAAGGTCAACGATGACCTGACCGTGATCTACGATGAGTTCCTGGAACCGGAGAATGTCAGCTCCGTTTATGCCGGCAAGCTGATCAATATCATCTTCCGCCGGAAGCTCGCCTGCTACAACAAAAATGTCCGGGCCGTCATCGTTTCCCACGAAGAGCTGCAGAATGAGCAGCGCGTTCCGCTCGTGAACGGCGAGGCCTATGTCGAGGTGCTTTCGGATAATGCGTCCATCATCTTCGAGGACCAGAAGGGAAACCGCTATGCGGGATCCATTCCGTACCATTTCGAACGTATTGTGGATGAAAAAGCGTATATGCAGATCTGCCGGGAGTACAGCCCCCGGGATTACCGTGTACTGCTCTTTAATTATGAAGCAATTGAGTTTACCTACAAGAATGCGAAGGAAGTAAACGCCGCCCGTGAGATTATGCAGTGCGACGAGATTTCCTATGACTATAAGCAGCAGGCCTGCCTGAATATCATTGAGTATTATCATGAAAATCTGGATACGGATGTCCTGATCAAGTACCTTCGCAAGCTGGATATTGAATACCTGACCCACGCCAACGCGCGGACGATCATCACCTACCTCATCGACATGAACATGTTCGATAAAGCGTTCCAGGCCGTGAAGCTCTACGGCTTTAACGAGCTGGATGTGAAGGAGCTTTATCGTCTGGCGGACTACGGTGTAAGGGATTCCGAGGGCTTCCTGAACGAGGACCTGATGAGTATCTGTCTGAACCTTTATAAGACAGGTACGGTCAATGCCAACATTCTGGCCTACATGGCTGCGAATTTCAAGGGCAGTACGTCGGAGCTGGCCGGTCTCTTCAAGCTGGCCAAGGAAAAGATCACGGATGTGGGAGTTCTTGCCGAGAATACGCTTGCACAGATGATGTTCTCCAACACATATATGGAGTACATCTACGATATTTTCTATACCTATTACAGTGGCCGGAGCCGCGGCCTTGTGGTAAAGGCGTTCCTGCGGCAGGCAGCAGACAATTATCTGATCCGCGATGCCCAGGTACCGAACTATGTGTTTGATGCCCTGTATCAGGAAATGATGAAGGGCAATATCGATGATGAAATTTCCACCATGGCCATGCTTCTCTATTTCAGCCGTCTGGAGCGGTATACCGACAGCCAGAAGCAGTGGATCATTGAAAATGTGGAGCGGTTCGTGGATGCCGGCAAGGTGCTTCCGTTCTATAAGAACTTTGCATCGTTCATCCGTCTGCCGCAGGATGTGTTCCTGAAGACCTATCTGGTCTACAAGACAGAGAATATCCGTACCGTTTATGCGAAGTACAGCTTCGATACAGGTGCGCGCCAGAGCGAGGCAACCCAGCGGCGGCGTCTCGAGGAGGTTGTGCGCGGCCTTTATGTGCTGGAGTTCG
>CACYDN010000040.1 GCA_902773185.1 uncultured Lachnospiraceae bacterium
GTGAAGGTCAGCTTTCCGGTACTGACTTTTATTACGAATATCCTGGGCGCCGTTTTGATCGGGTTTATTGTCGGATTCACGGGTGAAAGGGAAGGTGTATCCCAGAACACCGTACTGTTCTGGAAAACGGGTGTATGCGGTGGATTCACGACGTTTTCAACTTTTTCGTTGGAGGCGTTTCAGTTGTTTGATAATAAGCGATATGCGATTGGCGGAATATATGTTGTTGCCAGCTGTGCATGCTGCATATTCGGAATACTGTGCGGGAAAAAGCTGGCAGCTGTTGTACGTGCTTGAAAGCCGGAAAGGCTAAGAGTAAGCTTTATAATAAAAGGGAAAAGAGGATAGGAATGATGGAGAAGGATAAAACTTTAGGATGCCGGATTGGTGTTATGATCTGCGGCGCAGCATTGGTTACCATAGGTATTCTGAAACTGAATTGGTTTGAATATAGGCATGATATAAAAATCATGGTGATTTGTTCTCTGGTTGCGGCGGGGCTGGCTGTGATTCTGTCGCTTGCCCAAAAGCCAATCTGGGCATTTGCCTGCGTGACAGCTTATCTTGTTTTTGTATCTGTTTCCATGATCTATCTTGCAAGGATCTATCTCACGATGCTTAGGGATTCGCTAAAGGGAGGCAAGTTTACGAAAGACAGGGTGATAACTCTTTTGGACGGCCTGTATCCGATCGTTCTTTGGCTATTGACTATATTTACACTGATTTATCTGCTGATTCTTCTTTGTAAAAGGGCGATGCATTGGGTATCCTCTTTGGCAGTGGCCGCAGCGGTTATCATGATGATTATAGGAGTGGCATCAGAGATAATTTACATTACTGCTGAAAAGAAATATGCCAAGTATTATAAGCATTTTTGGCGAGATGAGCTTTTCTGTTATATTTCGTTTTATGTATTGGAAGCCATCATGATCGTTTGTGCTATCTTTGCTGCCAGAGCTGCGGCAAAGGAAGTTCCTGCCGGATCGAAAAAGAGAGTACCTGCAGGACCGAATGCATCCGGTGCTTTCTCCGGAAGCCCATACAATCAAAGGCCGTACATGGGACAGGCTTTTGGACAGGAGACAGGGTATCAGGTGCCGGGACAGACCTACCGGGATCCCAACTATGGAAATCCGCAGTACGGAAATCAGGGGTATGGAAATCAAGGCTATGGAAATCCGAATGCGGGTAACCAGGGTTACGGAAATCAGGGTTATGGAAATCCACAGTACGGAAATCAAGGTTATGGCAATCTGAATGTCGGTAACCAAGGTTACGGCAATCCGCAGTATGGAAATCAAGGCTATGGAAATCCGAATGCGGGCAACCAGAGCTACGGAAACCAGCAATACGGCAATCAGCAGTATGGAAATCAAGGCTATGGAAATCCGCAGTATGGAAATCAAGGTTATGGCAATCCGAATGCGGGCAATCAGGGCTATGGAAACACACAGTACGGTAACCAAGGCTACGGAAATCAGGGCTATAATAATCAAAACCACGGTAATCCATAGAATATTGATCATGATATAACATAGTGTAGATTATTCAAAAGACTCAAATGGAAGCAATCATCCCGTATAGAAAGGCATTCCCACCCATTTTAGAGCTTTTAAGTCAATAAAAATGATTTATGTAAACTATTCTTGCTTATTTTTTGTGCTTTTTTTCAATATAGAGCTTGTATGGAAGAATTCCCATCCATGGAAGCCTCTTCGATGGATGGGAAAGTGAAAAAAATGAGAGCCTGTTGAAATACACAATTCTCAGTAAATATAGAATGGGAGCTCGATGGATGGGAATCTAGTAATGATGGATTTATATTGAAATTACTCTTTTTTATAAACGTAGAATCATGTTGCAATGGGTGGGATGAATAAAGAATCGGAATCATGTTGATACAAATATAACATTGTTGAAATAAGCAGGATCGAGTAAAACAAACAGACAAATAAAACAATTAAAAAACTAAGTTCATTACACTTTCGCGGAGGTGGCAGGATGAGTGACAGAAGATTACATGCCGGAGATATCGTCCAGCATTTCAAAAGAGAAACGCTATCCCAAAAGGACAAAGAAAAAAATATATATCTTTATAAGATCGTAGGACTCGCCAAGCATACGGAGACGAAGGAAATGGTTGTGGTATATCAGTCTCTTTACGGTGATTTTGGCATGTATGTGCGTCCGTATGACATGTTTATCGGCAAGGTCGATAAAGAGAAATATCCGGACATCCAGCAGGTCTATCGATTTGAAAAGGTGGAAGAAGGACCGGAAAAATGACAAAGAAAGAAGTAAACGAAATTAAATCACTTTTTGATACGATTCAGGACTGCGGGATCGCGAGGCTTGCGGGCTGCTATGTGAACGGAGAAAAGGAGAAGGCACTCACCTTCAGCGAACCGTTTTACAACCTGCCGGATGAAGAAAAATACAAATATCTGGAGATTTTCAGAAAGACACTGTCCGGAACGCCGGGAAAAAATCTGCTTGATATGCATTTCGAAGATGCCGGTGAAATCGCAACCAAAGAGCCGGGAAAGCTCGAAACTGGAATCGAAGAAACAGGAAATCCCGGCAAAACCGGAGCCGAAGGGACAGGAGAGTTCGGCGGGACTTTCACAGGTGAAACCGCTATATCAGATAAGATTGAGAATAAAAAAGATATAGAATTAAACACCGGAAGAACACTGCTAAACAGTCTTAGGGCCTCCGAGCTGAAGGATGATTCCCTATTGGAGCGGTTTTACGATCATGTGATTGAAACCTACAATTATGTCGGGAACTACCTGATTCTCATGATCTACCAGGCATACGACGTCCCGGGTGTAACAACGGATGGGATTGAAATGGATGATGCCTCGGACGAGGTCTACAGCTATGTGCTGTGCAGCATCTGTCCGATGAAGCTTACAAAGCCTGGGCTCGGCTTTGATGCTGATCTGGGAGAAATCCATACTTTGCGGCAGAGCTTTGCGGTGGAGCTTCCGGATATCGGTTTCCTTTTCCCTGCTTTTAACGGGAGAAGCACGGATGATCAGGCGCTGCTTTATTCGAGTAGAAAAACCGATATGCTGCAGGAGGTGTTTCTGGAAAAGGTGCTGCATGTTTCGGTTACCCTTCCGGCTAAACAGCAAAAAGAAGGTTTTACCGAGTTTGTATCGACCGTTCTGGGAGATGAATCCAGCTTTGAAACGGTGCTGGCTTTGCAGGAGAACCTGAAGGAAACCGTCGAAAACAGAAAGCAGGAGGCGGCCGGCGAAACCGTTTTTCTGGATAAACAGACGATGCGGAATGTATTCGAGAAGAGCGGTGTTTCCGGAGAAAAGCTGGAAGCCTTTGACCGGAAATTTGATGAACAGTTCGATATGAAGCGGCTTCGTGAGAGGCAGATTGAAGCGGAAATCAGGCACGTGGATGCGGAAGTCAGGAGAGGGGATGCAGAGGTAAACAGCGCAGCAACGGAAAACGAAATGCCCGGCAGCAGCGTTGCGAAAAATAATGCACAGGAAAACCGCGGAACAGAAAGAAATCAGGCATATGTTCCGTCTTTCAAGGTGGAAGAAAAGCTCTTCGCGGATAATGTCGCACCTCTGCGGAATTTTGAAGTCAGAAATAAAAATATGGTACTTCGGGTGAGCAGCCGGCATACGGATATCATCGACACCAGAATGATCGACGGAAAGAAGTGTCTGGTGATCGAGCTGACCGATGATATGACTGTGAATGGGATACCCGTTGAGGGGGGAGCTTGAGTGAAAGGAAAAAATCAAAAACTGAAGCTGCTGTATCTGGCAAAAATTATGCAGGAACAGACGGATGATACGCATGGCCTGACCATGCCCCAGATTATTGAAGAACTTGCCAAATATGATATTGAGGCGCAGCGGAAGAGCATCTACGATGACCTGGATGCGCTGGATGATTTCGGTATCGAGATCGTGAAGTCGCAGGAAGGCTTCCGGACCTACTATCATTGCGGAAACAGGGATTTTGAGATAGCCGAGATCAAGTTCCTGGTGGATGCCATCCAGTCTTCGAGGTTCATCTCGGAAAAGAAGACGAGGGAGCTCATCAAGAAGCTGGAAAAATCGCTGAGTATTTATGATGCAAAGCTGTTCGACCGCGAGGTGAAGGTGACCGGCCGAGTGAAAAACATGAATGAAAGCATCTACTATGCGGTGGATGCCATCCACACGGCAATCAGCGAAAATAGAGCAATCGAGTTCAAATACTTCAGCTGGAATCTGAGGGGGGAAGAGGAATTTCGGCGCGGTGGCGCCTTCTATCATGTGAGCCCCTGGGCACTTCACTTTGATGATGAACGGTATTATCTGATCGGGTTTGACAATGAGAAAAATGAGATGCGGCATTTCCGCGTCGACAAAATGCGGAATGTATCTGTCACCGAGGAAAAACGGAGGGGCAAGAAGGAGTTCGATAAGCAGGATAGGGCCAAATATAATGAGCAGTATTTCCGGATGTTCGGAGGAGAAGTGGAAACCGTTACACTCCGCTGCCGGAATGAAATGGCAAATGTGATCATTGACCAGTTTGGCAGGGATGTCTGGCGCAGGCCGGAGGATGCGGAAACCTTCATTGCAAAGGTGGATGTGGCTGTGACGAGCCAGTTCCTTTCCTGGATCATCGCTCTCGAAGGAAAGGTTCGCATCGTAGCGCCCGAAGCCGTGAAGGAAGAGATGCAGAGGCTGCTGGAACAAACATATACGGAGTGAATTCCAATAGCAATGCCGGACTGTTCCAAAACAAAGTGTATATAAAGCACTGCGTACAATAAAAGAGAACCTGCGAGGAATGTAATGATCCCGGACAGGTTCTCTTTTTTACACTGTTTTTGTTAAAATCAAAGTATTCGAAGTGTTTTACAGGAAGCTATGGCGAAGCTCTTCTCCGGAAAGCGGGGAAAGGAGCGCCGGTGCAATATCAAATACAGTCTTTGCACCGCTGTCACCGGCCTGATTCATGCGGTATGCAGCTCTTGCATAAGCGACCAGTACGGAGCCGGTGAATTCCGGATTGGAATCCAGTGTAAGTTTGTATTCAACGACATGTTTCATACCGGTGCTTCCGGTTTCGCCTGTGGTGATCACACTGCCGCCGTGCGGAAGACCGCTGTGATCCCGCTGCATTTCCTCTTCGGAGATAAAGTTTACGGTTGTATCGTAATCCGCAAAGTAGTTCGGCATGGTCTTGATCTCATTTTCAATCCGTGCAAGATCGGCGCCTTCCTCCGCAACGACGTAGCAGAGACGTGTATGCTTTTCTCTGGTGGACAGCTCAGGGTTTTTACCGGCACGTACCGCTTCGAGGGCAGCTTCCACAGGCACGGTATACTGCCGTGCATCCTTTACGCCATCAATCCGGCGGATTGCATCGCTGTGGCCCTGGCTGACGCCCTTGCCCCAGAAGGTGTATGCCTTCGCACCGGGCAGGATGGAAAGAGAGTAGAGGCGGTTTACGGAGAACATGCCCGGATCCCAGCCGCAGGAGATGATTCCGATCTTGCCGGTGGCCTTTGCGGCCTCATCCACGTTTGCAAAATGCTGCGGGATATTGGCATGGGTATCAAAGCTGTCGATTACATTGTAAAGAGCGGCGTACTTCGGGGTCATTTCGGGAAGGTCGGTTGCACTTCCGCCACAGATCACGAGTACATCAATGTCTTCTTTTCCTTCGCTGAGAACGTCGGTGGATACAACCTGCACGCCGGATACAGTCTTGATCGAATCCGGATTGCGGCGGGAGTACACTGCCACAAGCTCCATGTCGTCACTTCTGAGAACGGCCTGCTCAACACCGCGGCCGAGGTTACCATAGCCTAAAATACCGATTTTTGTTTTCATTTGTTTTCTCCTTTTTGCATTTTTTCTTCGATTCTTATTTTTTCTTTTACTGCGTAAATCTGACGCTGAAATGCACGCACGCTGTCAAGTCCGTATCTTTTAACACTAAAATGTATGCATCCTCCGGCATATTCAATACGAAGAAGTGATTTTTTTGCTATAAAATAGGCTATTATAATTGGCAATCCAAATGCGCAAATTATCCACGCTTCTTCTTCTGAAAGGGCAAAGATCAATCCGGTAACAAAAATGATTAGGCCTAATATGAGTATGCTATAGGGCTTGAAATCAAATATCTTTGTACCCGTTATATCCTCTATTTCAACAATTTCCTCTCTGGAACTCCTACTGATCAGTCCGGAGCTTGCACTATAGTAAAGTCTTTTGTTGGTAATAACCGCGTCTTCCCGAATAAAACCCTCACCGGAGGACAAGTTCTGAATCCATCCGTTTCTTAATGAGTATGACCATGTTTCATCTGAACTTACAAAACCCTCTGCACCGGTTGAAAATTGGTAGCTTTGGCGGGGCTGATTATAACTTTGGTTGGGCTGATTATAAGGTGGTTGACTGTTTCCCGATTGATTGACGGGAGCGTTGTTGTTTGCCGTAACAGGTTTTCCACAATTAATACAAAATTGCGTGTTGTTTGGATTATCGGTACCACAGAATTTGCAAATCATATTGTAGACTTTCCTCCTTTTTTGCAAAGATGAACAGATTATA
>CACYDN010000041.1 GCA_902773185.1 uncultured Lachnospiraceae bacterium
CACACTTTACAGGCTGGATGGCGCGCCGAAGGTATCTGACAGGATTCCATTCACAGATGTTCCGGGAAGTGTGTATTATACGGAGGCTGTTCGCTGGGCATACAAAAATCAAATCACAACGGGAACAGGAAAAACAACATTTTCCCCGAATATAGCAATCTCCCGGGAGCAGATGGCAACGATGCTTAAACGGTACGCAGAATATAAGGGCTACAATATATCTGCAAAATCCGATATTACCAAGATGCCGGATTACAAAAAGGTTTCAAATTATGCGAAGGATGCATTATCCTGGGCAAATGCAAAAGGTATCATTCAGGGGAAAGAAATAAATGGCAAGAGATATCTGGATCCGAAGGCATCGGCAACACGCCAGGAATGTGCAACCGTACTCAAACGGTTTTGCTTGGAATATGTTGAAAAATAGAAGATATCTCTTGACAGTTTCGTACTCTATATGCTATATTTGCAAGGTATGCCGCACAGTCAGGCGAAAAGTGTATCTTTTCGTAAGTTTTCCGGGTGTTTTTGAAGATGCTTTCGGGTATTTCAGAGAAAACACAGAGGGAACGCCGATGCTGGCGAGTTTTAATAAAAAAGGAGGAACCTTCTATGTACGCAATCATCGCAACAGGCGGAAAACAGTACAAGGTAGAGGAAGGCGATGTCATCCGTGTAGAAAAGCTGGAAGCTGAGGATGGCAGTGAGGTAACATTTGACAACGTGATCATGATCACAAAGGATGAGGATGTAAAGACAGGTGATGCTGTAAAGTCCGCTTCCGTAAAGGCTACTGTTGTTAAGACGGGAAAGGCCAGAAAAGTCATTGTTACACATTATAAGCCGAAGAAGGGCTATCATAAGAAGAATGGTCACAGACAGCCTTTCACAGAAGTAAAGATTGAATCCATTAAAGCGTAAAACTCATGATCAAAGCGGTTTTTTATACGAAAAATGAAGAGATCTTCGGGTTCCGTGTTACGGGACATGCCGAATATGGCCGTCGTGGGAAGGATGTTGTATGCGCGGGCGTTTCCGCTCTCGTGATCAACGCTGTGAATTCCCTGGAGAAACTGACAGAGGACTCTGTCATCGTGGAAGAGTCAGATGATGGCTCTGTCCGCTGCAAGATTCCGGGAGAACCCACAAAGGAAGGGAAGCTCATCTTAAAATCCCTTCAGCTTGGCCTTGTCTCTGTTTATGAATCGTATGGAGACCCGTATATTCAGATTTATTTTCGGGAGGTAAGCCATGATTAAGATGAATTTACAGCGCTTCGCGCATAAAAAAGGTATGGGATCCACCAAGAACGGTCGTGATTCCGAGTCTAAGCGCCTTGGTGCTAAGCGTGCTGACGGTCAGTTCGTAAAGGCCGGCAATGTGCTTTATACACAGCGCGGTACAAAGATCCATCCAGGACTTAATGTAGGTCGCGGCGGAGATGATACGCTGTTCGCATTAACAGATGGAGTTGTTCGTTATGAGCGTCTCGGCAGAGACAGAAAGCAGGTTTCCGTTCATCCGGTTGCCTAATCAGACGAATGATCAAAAAGATGGAGCTTTGTTTTATACAAGGCTCCTTCTTTTTGTTTAAGCGATGAGCCAAAAGCCGCTATGCAAGTCTGCATAAAAACCGTAGGTTTGGGCGACCGCTCATCATTTTGAAATTAATATATTGATGAATGGTTATGAAGTGAAGATAGACGAAAGAGGAGGGCTCGTTCATGTTAATTGACAGAGCGAAGATCATTGTCCGGTCCGGTAAAGGCGGCGACGGACATGTATCCTTCAGAAGAGAATTATATGTCCCCAACGGCGGTCCGGATGGCGGCGACGGCGGCAAGGGCGGCGACGTGATCTTTATCACCGATCCGGGACTCAATACGCTGATTGATTTCCGGAACAGGCGGAAATACAAGGCAGAGGACGGCCAGGAGGGCGGCAAGAGAAATTGTCACGGAAAAAACGGTGCGGATATCGTAATCAAGGTTCCCTACGGAACTGTGATCCGCGATGCTCAGACCGGTAAGGTAATCCATGATATGGGAAACAGCAAGGAGCCTTTCCTGCTTTTTCCGGGCGGACGCGGCGGAAAAGGAAACCGGCACTATGTTACGAGCGTCATGCAGGCGCCACGCTATGCACAGCCCGGCGAATCTGCGATTGAGAGAGAAATTCAGCTGGAGCTGAAGATGATTGCCGATGCCGGCCTTGTCGGATTTCCGAACGTCGGAAAATCCACCCTGCTTTCAGTCGTTTCCAACGCACAGCCGAAGATTGCGGATTATCATTTCACCACGCTGGCCCCGAATCTGGGTGTTGTTTCTCTGGGCGAGGGCCGAAGCTTTGTGATGGCGGATATTCCCGGTATCATTGAAGGTGCATCCGAAGGCGTTGGACTCGGCTTTGAATTCCTGCGTCATATTGAGCGGACGCGCGTTCTGGTGCATATTGTGGATGCCGCTTCTGCGGAAGGGCGTGATCCCATTGAAGATATTCGTATCATCCATGAGGAGCTTCGGAGCTACAGCGAGGTTCTGGCTGAGCGTCCCATGGTAATCGCGGCCAATAAGCTGGATCTTTTGGATGAGGAAGAACAAAAGGAGATTCTGGATAAGCTGAAGCAGGCTTTTGGAAAGGATATCCCGGTTATTCCGATTTCCGCGGCAACCAGAAAGGGCGTGGATCAGCTGATAGAGCATGTTTGGCAGATGATCGAACGTCTGCCCAGAGAGCCGCTCCTTTTTGAATCGGAGATTTCCATCGAAGAGCTTTATGACAGAGAGGATCTGCCGTATACGGTTGAACGGTCCGATCAGGAAGCACATACCTTCCTTGTGGAAGGTCCGCGGATCGAGCGGATGCTGGGCTACACCAACCTCGAGGATGCCCGCGGCTTCAAGTTCTTCCAGGATTTCATGAAGAAGAATAAGATCATCGAACAGCTTCTTGCAATCGGTATGGAAGAGGGCGATACCGTTCGCCTTTACGGTCATTCCTTTGAGTATTATCCGGATTCCGATACCATGCCGGAAAATGCAGATGAATCCGCTGCGGATGATGAGACGGATGAGTCTGAGATAAATGACACGGATAATGAATAAAGAATACAGTTATGAGAAAGTGAGTCGACAATGTTAACAACGAAGCAAAGAGCATATTTGAAGGGACTGGCGATGAAGGAGGACACGATTCTTTCGTTGGGCAAGGGCGGCATTACACCGACCTTTGTAACCTCCGTAGCGGAAGCCCTGAAGAAAAGAGAGCTTGTCAAAATCGGTGTCCTGAAGAACCTGTATGAGGATCCCAGGGAGCTTGCGGAAACGCTTTCCGAGCGGACCCGCTCCGAGGTTGTTCAGGTAATCGGACGAAAGATCGTCCTGTATAAAAAGAATGAGGAGAACCCGAAAATTGAACTCCCAAAAGCAGCAAAAAAGAGCGAGTAAAATCTGTATATTCGGCGGTTCCTTTGATCCGTTTCATCTGGGGCATCTCTCGATGGCTAAAGCGGCGAAAGAGGAGTTTGGATTCCGGAAGATCACACTCATGCCGAATAACGCAACCTACTACAAGCAGAGAAAGACGGAGGATACATCATCCCACCGTCTTGCTATGGTGAAGCTTCTGGCAAAGACCTATGATTTTCTGACATACTCCGATATGGAAATCCGCCGGGGCGGTACAACGCTTACCATCGATACGGTTGAGGCGCTTCTGGCAGAAAAGCCGGAAAGAGCTGTGTATTTCATTCTGGGAGGCGATTCTCTTGCCTGGCTCGATAAGTGGGTTCGGGCGGATGACCTTCTCCGGAAGACGCATTTTATTGCGGCTGTTCGAGGGGAGGTCGGCAGAGGAGAGGCTGAGGAACTCATCCGCGGCTATGAAGAGAAGCATCCGGGCTGTGATATCCGGCTTCTTTCCATGCCGGAAATCGATATTTCCTCCACCATAATCCGGGAAAAAGTGAAAAACGGAGAGGATGTTTCAGCCCTTCTTCCGCCGTGCATTGCGGAGTATATCGCGGAAAATCAACTATACCGCAATTGAAAGATTCCGGAGTCAAAAATGTTTTCGCTAACGGTATGAAATGCTTTGACAGCGGAACGGATGAAACATATAATGAAAGTGTATGCGCAGCTGTTTGTGTAGTGATTTTAATAGCATTACAGCAAGACTGCCGGATGATTATAGTTTAACCTAAGAAGAGGAGTAACCGCGATGGATCGAGCAGAGATGCTTGTCAAATTAAAGAATAAGCTTTCCCCGAAGCGCTACGTACATTCCATTGGTGTGGAATATACGGCCGGAGCTCTTGCCATGGCATATGGCGAGGATGTGAACCGCGCCAGACTGGCCGGACTTTTGCATGACTGTGCAAAGGGCTACAGCAACGATGAAAAACTAAAGAAGGCCCTGAAATTCAAGCTGCCGGTCAGTGATACGGAACGGGAAAACCCGGATCTTCTGCATGGAAAGCTCGGCGCTTATTATGCAAAAGAAAAGTATGGTGTAACCGATGCGGGCGTTCTTTCCGCAATTACCTACCATACAACCGGACATCCGGATATGTCTCTTCTCGACAAGATCATATTCGTAGCGGACTATATCGAGCCGAATCGGAAGATGATCTTTGAACTGCCGGAAATCCGGTATGAAGCGTTTCATGATCTGGATAAGGCGGTTGTACATATCTTAAAGAATACGCTTGATTATCTGGATGGGAAGCACGTGGTGATCGACGAGATGACCGAAAAGGCCTACCAGTTTTATGTAAACAAGAAATGATTTAATTTCGGAAATGATTGCGAAAAGCAAATCATAGAACAGTTTTCAATTGTAAATACAGAAAGTTGGAAGAAACATGCAAACAGAAGAATTGCTACAGATCGTGATCGGTGCCCTGCAGAATAAAAAAGGAATACAGATTTCATCCCTGAATGTTGGAGAAGTGAGTCCGGTATGCGACTGCTTTGTTATTGTCAGCGGAAGCAATGCCAGCCAGCTGGATGCGTTGATGGACGGCGTAGAGGAGGCCATGGATCAGCATGATATTCCGCTCCGCGGCAGAGAAGGGGATGCAAAGGGTGGCTGGATTCTCCTGGACTATACGGATATTGTGGTCCATATCTTTTCGGAAGAGATGCGGGATTTTTACCAGCTGGAGCGCTCCTGGCAGGATGTCCGTGCTGTGAAGTACTAACATTTTTTCGGAATCTGCTTTTCCGGATTCCGAAATACACTTTGCTATTTGATCTTTAACTATAACTGGAATAGCCGATTCAGTGTGATTGTTGCTACGAAAAATCGGCCGGTGATTACATGGATAAAAACACGCTGAAAAAGAAAAACTTTGAGGATATCAACCGGATTTCCGTCAAGTGCATGCGGATCATGGGTTATTTTCTTGGTATGTTTTACGGCCTCATGGTTTTTATCGGCGATATCAAGCAGAAACCGCTTACCGTTGCCGTACTGATCTGTTTCGTTCTGATCCTGATCCCGTGTATTGTCATTCCGCTTTTTCGATTATATGGCAATGGACTGACCAGATACATCTTGGTGATCGTATCAACCCTGATTGCGGTCATGCTGGTCACGGTTGTGGGTAAATTTGCCTATCCGCTGATTCTTTTTCCTATCATTCTAGCATCCCTGTACTTTGACCGGACCTTTGTCCTTTTTACATCCTTTGTACTAAATGCCGGAATCCTGGGGTCCGTTTATTATCAGGTTACCTACGGTTCCTATTCGGAGTCCGATGTATATGATCTGTTTCTGAATGAAGCATTGCCGCTGATCATCATCGTCATCTTTGTTACGTTTATCGTATTCTTTATTGTTTCCCGAAATGCCATGATGATGGAAAAATACATCGATTCCGCCATTACCATGCATGAGAACGAAAAATATCTGATCTTTGCCTTTTCGGAAATCAGTGAAAACAAATCCAAGGAGACAGGAGAGCATATCCAGAGAGTTGCGGAATATATGCGTGTGCTCGGAAAGGCCAGCGGGTTTGATGACGAATATATCGAAAAGCTGGCAACAGCTTCGATGATGCATGATATCGGTAAGCTGATGATCAATGAGGAAATTCTGGATAAGCCCGGCAAGCTTACGGATGAAGAATATGAAACGTTGAAAAATCATGTGCTCTACGGCGAGGCTCTTCTGGCAAACTGCCCCGGCGAGATCATGCGGCTGGCCAGTATCATGGCGAAGGAACATCACGAGCGCTGGGATGGCAAGGGATACCTGAAGATGCAGGGCGAGGAGATTGCCTATATTGCCCGGATGATGTCCATCTGCGATGTGTTCGATGCGCTTACCATGAAGCGTTCCTACAAGAGGGCCTGGACAGTTGAAGAAGCCTATGATGAGATCATAAAAGGAACAGGAAAACAGTTTGATCCACAGGTCGTGCGGCTCTTTATCCAGAACTTCGATAAGTTTAAAGAAATCCACGCGAGAATCCCGGATAAGCAGATTCTATAAACAAATAGGAAGAGGGGCTAACCATGTTTCGGATTATGAATGAATATCTTTCGCATCTTCAGCTGGAGGCCGGAGATGACCTGTATCAGGAAATGAAAGCCTGGCTGGAGAATGATGACACCTACCAAAAATCCACAATAACCGTCAGCTTTAACCGGTATATTGTGGATCTTCGAATGGTTGATTTTTCCGTGGATGGCGCAGAGAAAGCGTTCCAGGTTTTTGCGGACCGCTTCGCATTTCCCTATTCCCGCATGACTGTCCGCTATAACGAAGGGAAACGGATCCGTTACCGTTTTGCGTCCTGCCGGGAGAATAAGACCGGAATATGCATGGATGTGATTTTTTCATAAAAATGTGGCAGGTACCGGAATACATTGCTCGGAACCTGCCTTTTTTAATGTGCGAAGGCGAGTCATCAGGATACACATTTATGTGGTATCCTGTTTGACGAGCCCGCAACATTGAGCAAGCTTGCTTGCGAAATG
>CACYDN010000042.1 GCA_902773185.1 uncultured Lachnospiraceae bacterium
GGAACGCCGAGATCATGATCGAGAAAGAGGATGACGAGAAAGAAAAGGTTCTTGAGATGAGCATCGATGAACTGGAGCTTTCCGTTCGTTCTTACAACTGCCTGAAGAGAGCAGGTATCAATACTGTCAGCGAGCTTTGTGAGATGTCCTCCGAGGACCTGATGAAGGTACGTAACCTTGGAAGAAAGTCTCTTCAGGAAGTACTGGCTAAGCTGAAAGAGCTTGGCTATACGCTGAACTCAGCTGATTTATAGGATTGATTTTTCTTCGGAAAAAACGATCTGTATAAAGCGCACCGAAGGTGCGAATACCACTCACGCTAAATAATAGTAAGCACAGTGAAGACCCATATGGGTAAGAAAGGAAAAACAAAATGGCAATGTACAGAAAGCTCGGCAAAAAGTCCGATCAGAGAAAAGCGCTCCTCAGGAGCCAGGTAACACAGCTCATCTATCATGGAAAGATCCGCACTACCGAAGCAAGAGCAAAGGAAGTTCGTCAGATCGCTGAACATCTGATCAAGTTGGCTATCGATGAGAAGGATAACTTCGAGACACTTACCGTTAAGGCTAAGGTTGCTCGGAAGGACAAAGACGGCAAGCGCGTGACCAGCGTGGTAGACGGTAAGAAGATCACTCTTTACGATCAGGTTGACAAGGAGATCAAGAAGGATCTTCCCAGCAGACTTCATGTTAGACGTGAATTCATGAAGGTTCTTTACCCGGTTGTTGAGGTTCCGGCTGAAGCAGCAGGCAAGAAGAGACTGACCAAGAAGGTAGATCTTTGCGAGAAGCTTTTCGATGAGATCGCTGTAAAGTACGCAGACCGCCGCGGTGGTTATACACGTATCGTTAAGATCGGAGAGCGTAAGGGTGATGGCGCTATGGAAGTCATCCTGGAGCTCGTATAGACTTTCGGACTTTTCCGTAGAAGTTTGCAATGTGTTAATTTGCGGCTTTCATACAAGGAGTAATGAAAAGGCAGTTGGAGATAATCCGACTGCCTTTTTTCTCTTTTCTTTATCGGTCTGATGAAGTATACTGTAGATATGTGTGGTATCCATTTTAATCTGACTCACGGATGGATTTTTGCAGGTGATGATTCGAAACTGTGTATTTGAATCAAGTATAACAATATTCAAAACTTTATTTCGGGTGAATAATGAAAACAATGGTTCAGGTCAGAAAACTGCATATGCCGTTTGTTCCGGATAGTGAGATAGACCTTACCGTTCCGGAAGGAAGTGTGATCGGGATTACAGGAGATATCGGCGTTGGAAAGAGTGAACTCCTGCGTTATTTGGCCGGAATCCGTCGGCCGGGAGAAATGGGGCTGGTTCTTGTGGATGGTTTGGATCCCTATTCGCATCTGGATGAGAGAAAGCTTCGGCGTGTGGCTTCTTATGTACCGCAGTCGTGTCATGAATCACTTCTGCAGAATACCGTTGCCAGAGAACTGGTCATCGGTCCGGAGAATACCGGATGGGAGCCTGAAAAGTCACGCAGGGCCGTGAAAAAAGGGCTGAAGGTTTTTGGCCTTCCTGCAGGAAAGAAAAGGGTATCGATTCTTTCCGCCGGTGAAGCGGTAAGAACAATGATCGCGGGATTATCTCTCGATCAGCCGGAGCTTCTTCTTATGGATGATATCCTTGCGCAGCTTCATGCAGGAGAAGCTTTAGAACTGCTGCGGTTTATTCTGGGCCTTGCGAGAAAAAGCGGACAGACGGTGATCTTTGTATCCCGGAGGCAGGAGGAACTCATGGAGGCCGACCGCGTATACCGTCTGGAAATGGGACGCCTGTTTGACTGTACGGAAAAGATCATGCATGCTTCCGATCTTGGTATGGATATCCGTTCCGAAAAACAAACTATTCGGAAAAATCACGGGAAAAGCGAAGAGAGTAAGAACGATGAAACGGGAAGTGCATCCGGTAATAAAGATTTGAAGAATTACGCGTGGAAGAAAAAAGAGGCATTTTCCTGTAAATGCACCGGTGTTTTCAAAAAAGGAGCAGATCCGTTTCTGCATGTTTCCCACTGGCGGCCGAGTCCGGGGACACTTTCACTTTCGTTCCGGTTCCGTCCGACCGGAGCCTATCGGGTCAGGGGAGGAACCGGTGCGGGGAAATCCGAGTTTCTGAAGATGCTTGCCGGAAGGACTCCCGTTGCGGAAGGGATTCTTCTGCATGATAATGAAACAGCTTTCCGGCCCAAAGAGCTGATTCAGATTGTCGGTTATGCCCCGGCCGATCCTGCGGATGATTTCATCCGGGATACGGTCCTGGAGGACGTTTTTTCCGGCCTTCCTTTGGAAATGTCAAAAGAGGAAAAAAAGGAGGCTGCGAAGGATATTCTGCGCCGGATCGGATTTCCGGAGGAAAAACTTCGGGCGAATCCCAGAAAGCTTTCGTTCGGCGAAATGCGGCTGGTATCTCTGGCCGGTGCAATGGCGAGGCAGAACGGCCTTTTGGTTGCGGATAACCCCTTTGCCGGACTGGATCAGACACATATGGAAATTTTTCTCAAAATGGTGAAGGAAATGCGGAAGGAAGGCATGTGCTTCGTTTACAGTGAATGATTTTTTGCAACAGTGAGATCCGGAGACTCCGTGAAGTGCGTTTTTGGACAGTCTGACTTCGGATATTGGATAGGGGTATATGATCGTGGAGTGGTACACAGAACGAAAAAACTCCATATTAACGAGACTCGACCCGCGGATGAAGCAGTATCTTTTATTGATCTTTGTGGTATCCACGTGGCTTCTTTCGGGGTGGCCGGGGAGAATTTTGCCGCTTGTTTTGGTTCTTGTAGGAATCTGTCTGGCAAAAATACCTTTTGCCAGGCTGGGAAGAGCGATGCTGGGGCCGATGGTCATTTGTCTGATCGTGTCTGCGATTCATTTGAATTTTGTGCGGCCTGTAACGGCTCTGGGCATCTTTCTAAAGCTTCTGGCGACTGTCCTGGCTGTGTACCTGATCTCGGCCACAACGGGCTGTATGGCGTCTCTGGACGGTCTTCTCGAAGGGTTTTACCTTCGAAAGAGTACAGCTTGGCATCTTGTGCTTTTCTGGCACTTCATTCCGCTTTTCCGGCGGAACCTTGCGAGGATGCGGGAAATAGAAGCTTACCGGAATCGTTCGGGAAAGAAAGGAAATCCGATCACCCTTCTGATTCCTGCGCTTCTGGCAGCGCGGGAGGATACCGGAATCCTGCGTATATCCATGCTGGAGAGAGGGTATGATGCGGAACGGAGGAGAGTGCCGGTACACGCTTTGCAATATACTTCGCTTGATTTTCTTGTGCTGTCGGGGATGGCGGTGTATGTTGTGGGGATTATCTTTATCTGACCATAAACTGCAGTTTGATTTTTACGAAGACCTACTCCGGTTGATTCTGAATGATTCCGGGTGAAACGTAATTCTGAGAAAGAATACGCAGGTGGTCTGTCCGAATGAACAGTATCATCATTCAATATACGGAAAAGAAAGTAGTTAAACATGAGAAGAATTCTGTGCCGTGTGGCATATGACGGAACTGAATATGCGGGGTGGCAGCTGCAACCGTCTGTCAGGACGATTGAGGGGGAACTCAATCGGGCACTCAGTGATCTGATCGGAGAAAAGATTCAGGTGATCGGTGCCAGTCGGACAGATGCAGGAGTCCATGCATTGGGTAATATCTGCGTTTTCGATACGGAGAGCCGCATCCCGGGGGACCGGTTCGGCCGTGCTATGAATGTACGTTTGCCGGCGGATATCCGCGTGGTCGAATCTGCTGAGGTTGTGCCGGATTTTCATCCCAGGCATGTGAATACGGAGAAGACCTATTGCTATACGATATGGAATGACCTGATCGAGAACCCGCTTACCTCACGGTACAGCTTCCACCGCTACGGCGAGATGAATGTGGAGAAGATGGAGATGGCGGGAAGGCATCTGATCGGTACACATGATTTTAAAGCCTTCTGCTCGGCAAAGACAAGCGCGGAGACAACTGTCAGAACAATCTATGATGTATCGGTCAGTAAAGGCGTGGAGGACCCGCGGTTCATCCGGATCCGCGTGACAGGAAGCGGTTTTTTATATAACATGGTCCGGATCATCGCAGGAACCTTAGTGGAAATCGGAGCCGGTATGCGGGAGAAGGAGAGCGTTCTTTTCGCCCTTCGGGAAAAAGACCGTACGCTGGCAGGTCCGACAGCTCCGCCGCAGGGGCTTTGCCTGGAGGAAATCCGATTTGTGGACGGACTTCCTTTGGTAGCACAATAAGAGATTCCGGTATTTGGGGTTTAAAGAAAAAGGAGGAGGAATATGATCAAGGTTTACGCGGCAAATGAAGCACCGAAGCTTGTCAGGAAATATCTTTCCGCAGACGATGACGTTTTTATCAAGGCAAGGGATTTTTTCCGTCGCAATAAGGATATCCGTCATCATAAGGTGGTGGTTTACAAGGATGAGGAGCCGCTCTACTGTCTTGGCTGGATGAAAAACAATCCGGTCAATGTGGATAAGAACAATCCGATGGTACAGATGAGCCTTTCCAATTATTGGGTATATTCGACGGAGGATGAAGGGCTGGATTATTCCTATGTTGACAGGTTTGGCCTTTTTATCTATTCGGAACTGGAGGAATACAGCTATCATACTGCGGTGATGATCCGGAAGCATAATCCGGATGCCGTTGTTGTGTTTACCGATCCCAATGCGGCATTCTTTTTCAAAGAGGATGAAAACCTGCTGATCGTTTCATCGGAGGAGGAGCTGTTTCAAAATAGACCGGAGCTTCGGGAGAAAAGAACCCTTCGGGTGCATTCCGAAATCAAATGGGATGTCAAAGCCGTGTTTATGAATCAGGTTTCCAGCTTTGTTGTCATGACCAGCCTGTACTGGATCAAGCGGGAATTCTATTACGGCCCGCTGAATCCGGATAAGACATTTTATCTGATCAAGCAGCCGGTGAAGGAAAACGGACTTACGGCGCTGATTGCCAATGTGATCGGGACAAAACAGATGATCCGGAGCATCCGTCCGGACTTTATTCCGGTTGTGGATCTGGGCGTACATAACGATCCGAATCAGTTTGCCGGGACCACCGGCGAGGATGTCTGGTCCATGTTTTTCAAGCAGCTTTCCGATTACAGCCTGAAGGATGTTTATAATTCGGAGCATGTTGTCCTGGACCAGAATTCCAATCTGAATATGAATCCGTATATGACGGAATTTGTGTTCTCCAATCAGAGGGCCGAGCTGAAATACGGAGATGATCTGCAGTATAACGAAACGGTAAAAAAGCATACGGCGGAAGTGCTGGAACGTGTGTTCCCGGCGGATGCAAAGAGAATCCTGGCCGTGGTCGTAAGAGGAAGTGACTATCTTTCACCCAGAACCAAAAACTTTGTTCCGCACGGACTTACTGCAGAAGAGACGCTCGCAAAGGCAATTGAATATGTAAAAGAAAAGAATTTCGACCATGTCTATCTCTGTACAGAGGATAAGGCTTATCTGGAATTATTCCAAAATAGTGAGCTCCGTGACATGCTGATCTATGTGGATCAGGAGCGGATCGATTATCAGAAGGAAGAGAATAAGGATAAGCTGCTGATCGAAATTTTCGGACAGGAAAAATCCAATCCGTATCTCCGGACGCTGAATTACATTGCGGTACTGGAAGGGCTGACGAAATGTCAGGCGCTTCTGGCCAATGTAACCTGCGGCGCAGTCACATATGCCCTGGGAAGAGGAACGGATTACGAATTTGTCGATGTGAAAAAGCTGCAGGATGGGGGAATGTAGAAGCCTATGATGAATTTGCTGGAAGAAGCCATTATCTATGCAACGGTCCTGCATCAGGGCAAGGTGCGTAAGATCAATAACATACCGTTTATCCTGCATCCGCTGGAGGTGGCACAGATTCTTTCCACGATGACTGGGGATATTGAGGTTCTTACAGCAGGTGTTCTTCATGATGTGGTAGAGGATACGGACGGCACGCTTCCGCAGATTGAAAAACGTTTCGGCAGGCGCGTAGCGGACCTTGTCGATTCGGAAACAGAGAACAAATATCCGGGCGAGGACAAAGCATTAACCTGGAAACGCCGGAAGGCGGAGTCGCTTCTCCGCCTGAAAAACAGTACGGATATCGGTGTGAAGATGCTCTGGCTTGCGGATAAGCTTGCCAACATCCGTTCGATTGCCGGAACATACAGCGAGAAGGGGGAAGCTGTCTGGGAGGCTTTTCATCAGAAGGATCCGGAGCTGCACCGCTGGTATTATAAGTCCGTGGCGGAGTATGTGGAATTTGACTTAAACAGGACGGGCGCATATAAGGAATTTATCAAGCACATCAATTTTATCTGGCCGGAGACCTTCGCTTCCGAAAAGACCAGATATAAAAAGTATAAAGAGGTATCCGTAGAAGGCTGCCGGATGATCGGTCAGGGCGCAAAAGGAAACGTTTACCGGTACAACGATGAGCTGATCATCAAGGTGTATCATGAGGGGAATACATACCGGGATGTGGAGCGTGAAATGGAAATCAGCCGGAAAGCCTTTGTTCTGGGACTGCCGACGGCCATTTCCTTTGGTATTGTGGCCGTGGGAAAGGGCTACGGGGCCATGTCCGAGCTGATTGATTCGCCGAGTATTTCGCAGCGTATCGCGATGAATCCCGGAGAGACGAAATATTATGCAAAGGTAATGGCGGAGCTGGCGCGTCAGATTCATGAAACAGAAGCGGACGGTGATATCTTTCCGGATGCGAAGGAGCGGCTCCGGGAGAGAGTGGAGCTGGGGATTGCCTGCGAGGATGCTGAGCTCGGTAAACAGGTTATGCATCTTATAGAAGCGCTTCCGGATACAAAGAAGCTGACACACGGCGATCTGCATACCGGGAATGTGCTCCTGATGAATGGCGAGCCGATTCTGATCGATCTGGACCGGCTGTCCTACGGGCATCCCATTGTGGATCTTTCAACCGTATATCTGTCCTATGTGGCCTTTGGGGAGAATGATCCCAAAATAGTTGAAGATTTTATGGGTTTTTCTTACGAAACTTCGCAAAGGTTCTACCGGTATTTTATGTCCTTCTATCTGGATACGGAGGATGAAGCCCGGATCCGGGAGGTGACAGACAAAGCCGCGCTCCTCTGTTATGTCAGACTCATCAGCCGCATCCGGAAGAAGGGCGACCTGACGGAGGAAGACCGGGCGAAAATATCTATTCTGGTGGAAAAAATCCGGGACCTTCTGCAGAGGGTGGAGAGTTTGGAAATATGAATCTAATATTAGGTTTTACCATGAAAAAAACTCTTTATGGGAAAGGAGTCCGGCATGGGAATTTATATCAATCCCGGAAATAACGGATTTGCAGAAATCGTAAATGGGGATTATATCGATAAAACGGGCATGATCGAACTGATCAATAAAAGAATCGGGACTACGGACAAATTGGTTTGTATCAGCCGCCCCAGACGGTTCGGAAAATCATATGCGGCAAAGATGCTTTGTGCATACTATGATCGTACATGTGATTCGCATTACCTTTTTGATGAAAAAGAAATCGCAGAAACGAATGGATATGAGGAGCATATCAATCAGTACAATGTGATCATACTGGATATGGCGCAGATGGTTGAAGAATCGGATGGAAATAGTCCCGTTGAGTATATCAAGGAGCAACTGAATAATGAAATCAGAAGAAAATTTCCGGAAGCTGAGATAGATACGTCATTTCCCAATACGCTCGTAAATGTCGTGGAAAGCACCGGTTATAAATTCATTATGATCATTGATGAATGGGATACACCAATTCGTGAGTGTCCGGCATATCAGAGTGAATATCTGAAATTTTTGAGATCCCTATTTAAGAGCAGTACGACAACCGCAAAGATTTTTGCTGCTGCGTATATGACGGGGATTTTACCGATTAAGAAAGATGGTTCGGAATCGGCAGTGTCGGATTTTAATGAGTATACCATTCTCGAACCGGAGGAATTTGCGGAGTATACCGGCTTTACGGAGACGGAAGTGCAGCATCTGTGCGAAGAAAAGCAGGCTGATTTCAGTCTCATGAAATCATGGTATGACGGCTACAGAGTAGGAGACAAAGAGTATGTCTATAATCCATATTCTGTGATGAAGGCGCTTGGCGGGAAATATAAATCATATTGGCGAAAGACATCCGCCGCTGAGAATCTTAAGACTTATATCAATATCGATCAGTATGGAATTAATGAGGAAATCATTAAACTGACTGCAGGAGAGAAAATCAAGGTCGACACCTCTACATTCAACAATGATCTGACATCATTCACGTGTAAAGATGACGTTCTCACGCTGATGATTCATCTGGGCTACCTGACATATGATGAAGAGACAACCGAAGCGTGGATACCGAATGAGGAGGTCAGACTTGAATACCGGACGCTTGTGAAAAAACCGGGTAATTCCACACTTGCGGATTTGATTATGGCTTCCGAGAAACTTCTGGATGATACGCTTGCCGGAAGAGAAGAAGAGGTTGCCAAGGCGATTGAACACGTAAGAGAAACGAATTATGCGCCTCAGCATTACAATAATGAACAGGCCCTTCGTTATGCAATCAAATTTGCGTATATTGTATGTGTGGACAGATTCCTTAAAATTGAAGAGCTGCCCGGCGGGCGGGGGCTTGCCGACGTTGTGTTTATCCCAAAACGGGATACGGCGTATCCGGCTATCATCATAGAACTTAAGTGGGATAAGGATGAAGAACAGGCACTCGGTCAGATTGATGAGAAGAAGTATGCGGCTGTTCTTGAGGGTTATACGGGCGAAGTTGTCAAAGTCGGAATCAGTTATGATTCAAATAGAAAGATACACAGCTGCAGGATCAATAAAAATGTTAGGAAATAAGGAAAAACATCGGGAAATCCCTTGACAACGCGAAGAATATCAGATAAAATATGGTTTCGTGACGAGTGGATTGTTTATCGGCCAATGCCCCGGAACGATAGACTTCCAACGCATATAGGAAAATTGTTTGAACCATCATTTCAAAAGGAGGAACGCCTGCGATGAAGACGTTTATGGCAAGTCCGTCTACCATTGAAAGAAAATGGTATGTAGTGGATGCAGAAGGAAAGACGCTTGGCCGTCTGGCATCCGAAGTGGCAAAGGTATTAAGAGGCAAGCATAAGCCTACCTTCACACCCCACATCGATACAGGGGATTATGTGATCGTAGTTAACGCAGATAAGATCAAGGTTACCGGTAAGAAGCTTGAGGACAAGATCTATTACAGACATTCCGATTACATCGGTGGTCTGAAGTCCGCTTCTCTCAAGGAAGTCCTTGCCAAGAAGCCCACATTTGCTGTAGAACATGCAGTAAAGGGTATGCTGCCGAAGGGCCCCCTGGGCAGACAGATGTACAAGAAACTGTTTGTTTATGCAGGTCCCGAACACAAGCATCAGGCTCAGCAGCCTGAAGAGCTGGTTATTAAGTAAGAGTAGGAGGCAAAAATCATGGCAAAGTCTTCAAGATTCTATGGAACCGGCAGAAGAAAGAGCTCTGTTGCTCGTGTATACGTTAAGCCGGGTACAGGAAAGATCACAATTAATAAAAAAGACATTGAGGATTACTTCGGATTGGAGACCCTCAAGGTTATCGTTCGTCAGCCCTTCGCTGTAACAGGTACAGCAGGCAAGTACGATGTTCTTGTAAATGTATACGGTGGCGGTTTTACCGGCCAGGCCGGCGCAATCCGTCATGGTATTTCCAGAGCAC
>CACYDN010000043.1 GCA_902773185.1 uncultured Lachnospiraceae bacterium
AGACCGTGAACGACGGTGACAACGGCCAGGCACTGATCTACGGTATCAGTGCAACCCATCTGGATGTGGTACAGAACGTTCTGGCTGAGAAGTATAAGGTTGAGATCGAACTTCTGAAGCCGAGGATTGCCTTCAAAGAGACCATCCGTAAGAAGGTAGATACCGAGTATAAGTATAAGAAACAGTCCGGCGGACATGGTCAGTATGGTCACGTTAAGATCATTATGGAGCCTTCACCTGAGCCGGAGACACCTTATATCTTCGAGCAGTCCGTTGTCGGCGGTGCCGTTCCGAAGAACTACTTCCCGGCTGTTGAAAAGGGTATTATCGAATCCGTAAAGAAGGGCCCTCTGGCCAACTATCCGGTTACCGGCGTAAAGATCAACCTCTACGACGGCAGCTATCATACGGTAGACTCCTCCGAGCTTGCATTCAAGGTTGCAACGGAGCAGGCCTTCAAGAAGGGTTTCCTGGATGCATCACCGGTTCTTCTGGAACCCGTTGCTTCCCTCAGAGTCGTTGTTCCGGATGCCTATACCGGTGATGTTATGGGCGATCTGAACAAGCATAGAGCACGCGTGAACGGCATCAATCCGCTTGGTGACGGTACACAGGAAATCCTTGCGGATGTTCCGTACCTGGAGCTTTATGAATATGACACACGTCTCTTCTCCATGACACGAGGAAGCGGACTTTTCTCCTATGAGTTTGCCCGTTATGAGCAGGCACCGGAGGAAGTTGCAAAGAAAGAAATCGAAGCGAAGGAAGCTGCTGAGTAATTCGGTACGCTGAGGATTATGCACTGATTGTTAATGAACATAAACGTATAGTTCATTAGAAATCAGAGTAACCAGCTTCAAGTTGTAACACATAAGAAGTACGGTTCGGTTTTTGAGTCAATGGCTTATTTACCCGGTACATGATTCAACCGACATCAAGACGATAGAGGAACCGTTCGTAACCCGGACGGTTCCTTGCCTTTTGTATTAGGAGAGTAGAAAATGTTTCTTCTTCAGAATTTAAAACTAAATTATGATGCATCGATGGATGTTTTGGAGAAGAGGGTAAGGAAAATGCTTCGGGTACCGTTTCAATCGATGGAGATTCTCCGGCGTTCCCTGGATGCCCGGGATAAGTCGGATATCAAATATGTCTATACGATTCGGGTGGATACCGGGAAAACGCCTGAGGAAGAAAAGCGTATTTTGAAACAGATTAACAATAAAAATGTTATGTTAACTAATGGGAAAGAGTATGAATTTCCCTTTGCGTTTTCCTCTAAAAACGGAACAGAGAATGCAAAACCTAATACATCGGAAAAACATTCGGAGAACTTGGAATATCATGATGATACGAACGAATTTCGTCCGCTGATCATCGGTGCCGGTCCTGCCGGATATTTTGCAGCATTGGAACTTGCACGTGCCGGATTTCGTCCCATCCTCTGTGAAAGAGGAAAACCGGTAGAAGAGCGAACGATGGATGTAAATACCTTCTGGGAAACCGGTCTGCTTCTTCCGGACAGCAATGTGAGCTTTGGCGAAGGAGGTGCAGGAACCTTTTCGGACGGAAAGCTGTTTACCGGCAACAAGGACCGCTCCGGTCGGATCAGACATCTTCTTAAAGAGTTTGTCCGTTTTGGCGCATCGCCCGAAATTGCTTATGATGCGAAACCGCATATCGGAACGGACGTTCTTGTCAAGATCATGAGGAACATGCGCCGGGAAATTGAAGCTTGTGGCGGTGAAATTCTGTTTCAGACTTGTCTCATAGATCTTCTTCAGGAAGAAACTTCTTTTGAATCAAAAAAATATCCAATTTATCGTGCGATTTTTAAGCAAAAAGAACAAAAATTTGATATAATAACATCATCGATCATCCTCGCTGTCGGAAACAGCGCACGTGATACTTTTCGCAGGCTTCACAGCTTTGGTCTTGCCATGGAGGCAAAGCCTTTTGCAATGGGGCTAAGGCTGGAGCATCCGCAGAGTCTGATCGATCATAACATGCTGGGAGATGCATCACCGCTTTATCCGGCTGATTATAAATTGGTGCATCACACGGAAGACGGAAGGGCGGTTTTCTCCTTCTGTATGTGCCCTGGCGGTTATGTGGTAAACGCTTCCACAGAACCGGAAATGCTCTGTGTGAATGGGATGAGCTATTCCGGGCGCGACGGTATAAATGCGAACAGTGCCATTGTCGTGAGTGTTTCGCCGCCGGAACAGGCTTCTGTATTCTGGGGTATGGAATTCCAACAAGAACTCGAAAGACGCTTCTATGAGGCCGGAAACGGCCAAATACCGGTTCAGAGACTGGGAGACTTTATCAAAGGAGAACGAACGGTTTCCTTGGGAAGTGTAACGCCGCAGACCAAAGGAAGCTATACGCTGGCTGAGCTATCACACTGTCTGCCGAATGACATGGTGGAGGCTATTATCGAAGCCATACGTTCTTTTGACAGGTATTGTCCGGGATTTTGGATGGAAGATGCTATCCTGTCAGGGATAGAAGCCAGAACATCATCGCCGATCCGGATCATACGTGATGAAAGCGGTCAGTCTGTTTCCCATCCGGGCATCTTTCCGGCCGGAGAGGGCGCCGGTTACGCCGGCGGTATTACATCATCCGGAGCAGACGGCATCCGCGCTGCAGAAGCGGTGGCAGAGTATATTCTGGGGAAATATTAGCATTCCGGTTTAAAGTAGAATTGCACATATGAAGAATTAAACAAAGTGCTGCAAAAAACCTCCAAATGTGTTTTGGATTTATGGTTTTATTTTTAAGGAGGATAAAGAATGACAGTATTTGCTTTACAGCTGGTTGCTATGGTGACGATGCTGATCGATCACCTGGGAAGCCCGATCATGGATAATAATTTATATATGCGTTGTATCGGAAGATTTGCATTTCCGATTTATGCGCTTCTTTTGGCGGAAGGTTACCGCCATGTAAAAGATGATAAGGAACGCGTATGGAATCATGTCGGCGGTCTTATCCTTCTGGCTGTTGTTTCAGAGTGTTCCTATGATCTTCTGGAATACAAACCGATTACCATTGAATCAATCATAAGAAGCCAGAGTAATATGATTACGCTTCTTCTGGCCTTTCTGGGACTCATTGCCATCGATTATTGGAAAGACCAAAAGCTCTATATGTGGGCAACAATCATTCTGACAGCCTTCCTGAACTATGTTTCAATGTCAAATTACAAATTCGCCGGCGTTCTTCTGGTCTATGCATTCTATTTCTATCTCAATCATTCGGAAGGCAAAAACTATTTGCAAAGATGGTTTATGATCCTCGGTATCTTTCTGATTTATATACCAATCTATCATTTCGCCAGATGTGGCTTTGATCCGAACGTCTTCTGGGATAAGCTGCAGGGCGACAATACCTGGTGGTATCTGACCCATATACCGATTGCAGCATTGCTGGCTTCCTATAAAGGAGAACTCGGTCCCAGACCGAAGGCTTATCGTATCTTTTACAGATGGTTCTATCCGGCACATTTATTGGTACTCGGCATTATCTGGCATCTGATGTGATAATACAATTTGAAAATTATCACGCTATGAAAACTCATGCTTCTTGAGTCGGATATGATGCTACAATGAGATTAGTTTGAGTGTGGGGCTTTGGAGGATAGTATGGTACCTGAAAACAATAACTCTCTTTCTGAAATCGAATCAAAGGGAATCCGTCCATGTGGTTCGATGCAGATCGTAACAGAGAGACTTCTTATCAGAAAATTTAAATATACAGATGCGGAATCCATACGCCAAAACTGGGCCGGTCTGGACGAAGTTCAGAGCATGTACGGTGAACCGACCTATAAAACGCCGGAGGCGGTAAAGAGGCTTTTGGACAAATACATCGGCAGATATAACAACGGGTACACGTTCCGGTGGGCAATCATCGAAAAAACATCGGGCGAATGTATCGGCCAGATCGCATATTTCCTCGTGGATACCCATAATCATTTCGGCGAGATCGAATATTGTATAGGTACCGCATTCCAGGGAAAAGGCTATGCAACCGAGGCAACGAAAGCGGTTATCAAATACGGGTTTGAAAAGATCCGTTTTCATAAGGTTCAGATCTGCGTCCGTCCGTCGAACAGCTCTTCAAAACGTGTGATTGAAAAGTGTGGTTTTACATATGAAGGAGCGCTCAGGGATTACTTTTATATAGACGGAAAGTATGAGGACAGGATGTATTATTCTTTGATCAAAAGTGAAAAGCAGGAGGGAAGGAGTTAGATAATGGAAGAGACGATGAAGGATTTTGAAGACATGCTGGAAGCATCCTACAGTCT